>NZ_JBOCEF010000005.1:24414-126209 GCF_050586345.1 Rhodovulum sp. DZ06 | reverse complement strand
ACGCCGCCACGCCGCCACGCCGCCACGCCGCCACGCCGCCACGCCGCCACGCCGCCACGCCGCCACGCCGCCACGCCGCCACGCCCTGACGTGAAGCCCGCTCGGCCCCCGGCGTCCAGCCCTTTACGCCTGCCCCGCGCCGACCGCGACCAGGCCCGGCCCCATAGCGCCCCCCTCTCCCCCGCGCCCTCCGTTCAGTTCCGAGCGCCGGCCGCCGCGTCCCCTCTCGCGGCGCCCTGCCCCTGCCCACCCCGCGCCCGCGCGCCCCGGGCGCGCGCGGCCTGGCGAACGGGGGGCTTGTCCCCCCTGAGGCGGGCCGCCCCGCCTGGCCCCCGCCGTCCCCCGGCGGCGCATCACTCCGAAGGCCCGCGCCCCCCGAAACGCGAAGCGCCCCGCCGGTCTCCCGGCGGGGCGCTTTTTCGTTCCGTCCCGGCGCGTCAGCCCTGCGGCTGCGGGTTCAGGTCCGGGCCCTCGTCGCCGCGGGGGCGCTTGCCCGCCTTGGGGATCGAGGCGAGGCCGCTCGGCCCCGAGTCCACCGACCCGCCGCCATCGTCCGACCGGTCCAGCCGCTCGCCGCGGATGACCTTGTGGATCTCCTCGCCGGTCAGGGTCTCGTACTCCAGCAGCCCCTGCGCCAGGCGCTCCAGCTCGTCCGCGTGGTCGGTGAGCAGCCGCTTGGCGGTCTCGTACCCCGTGTCCACGATCCGGCGCACCTCGGCGTCGATGATCATCTGCGTCTCGGGCGAGACGTTGGACGGGCCCTGCTGGGCGCCCAGGTAGCTTTCCTGCTGGTTGGCGTAGTCGATATTGCCCAGCTTCTCGGAGAAGCCGAAGCGGGTGACCATGGCCCGCGCGATGCGCGACACCTGCTGGATGTCCGAGGAGGCGCCGGAGGTGACGTTCTCGGCCCCGAAGATCAGCTCCTCGGCCACCTTGCCGCCCATCGCCATGGCGATCTGGCTCTCGTACTTGGTGCGGGTGACCGAGAGCTGGTCGCGCTCGGGCAGCGACAGCACCAGGCCCAGCGCGCGGCCGCGCGGGATGATCGTCGCCTTGTGGATCGGATCATGCTGCGGGACGTGCAGGCCGACGATGGCATGGCCGGCCTCGTGATAGGCGGTCAGCTTCTTCTCGTCCTCGGTCATGACCATGGAGCGACGCTCGGCGCCCATCATCACGCGGTCCTTGGCGGTCTCGAAATCGTCCATGGTGACCATGCGCTTGCCCAGGCGCGCGGCGGTCAGGGCCGCCTCGTTCACCAGGTTGGCGAGGTCGGCGCCCGAGAAGCCGGGGCAGCCGCGGGCGATGACGCGCAGGTCCACGTTCGGCGCCAGCGGCACCTTGCGGGCATGGACCGAGAGGATCTTCTCGCGCCCCGCGATGTCGGGGTTCGGCACGGTGATCTGGCGGTCGAAGCGGCCCGGGCGCAGCAGCGCGGGGTCGAGCACGTCGGGGCGGTTGGTCGCGGCGATCAGGATCACGCCCTCGTTCGCCTCGAAGCCGTCCATCTCGACCAGCAGCTGGTTGAGGGTCTGCTCGCGCTCGTCATTGCCGCCGCCGAAGCCGGCGCCGCGGTGGCGGCCCACCGCGTCGATCTCGTCGATGAAGACGATGCAGGGCGCGTTCTTCTTGGCCTGCTCGAACATGTCGCGCACGCGGGACGCGCCGACGCCGACGAACATCTCGACGAAGTCGGAGCCGGAGATGGTGAAGAACGGAACCCCGGCCTCGCCCGCGATGGCGCGCGCCAGAAGGGTCTTGCCGGTGCCCGGGGGGCCGACCAGCAGCGCGCCCTTGGGGATCTTGCCGCCGAGGCGGGAATATTTCTGCGGGTCCTTCAGGAACTCGACGATCTCCTCGAGCTCCTCCTTCGCCTCGTCGATGCCGGCGACGTCGTCGAAGGTCACCTTGCCCGCGCGCTCGGTCAGCAGCTTGGCCTTGGACTTGCCGAAGCCCATGGCGCCGCGGCCGCCGCCCTGCATGCGGTTGAGGACGAAGAACCAGATGCCGATCAGGATGATCATCGGCAGCCAGAACGAGAGGGTGGACAGCAGGCCCGAGCTCTCCTGCGGCTCGACCTGGATCTCCACGTTCTTGGCGCGCAGGTCGTCGAGGATGTCGGCGCCCTGCGGCTGGATCGTCTGGAAATCGGCGCCCGAGACCATCTGGCCGCTCACGCGCTCTCCGTCGATCGTCACGCGGGTGACCTGGTTGTTCTCGACCCGCGTCAGGAAGTCGGAAAAGGTGATCCGGCTCGCCGACGCGTTCGACCCGCTCTCCTGGAACACGCTGAACAGCGCGACGAGGAGCAGGATCACGACGGCCCAGAAGGCGAGGTTCTTGGCGTTGCCCAAAGGTATCTCCACAGACACGAGGCGTCGGACGGACGCGGCGCGCGGGGGTGTCGCGCGACTCGCGTCCAAGGGGTTCCGCCCAACATAGGGTCGGGGGGCCGGGTTTCAACGCGGCTTTCACCGGCGCATCATCCGCGAAGGGCCCTTAGGGGGCGTTACTTCGTCCCACGATCATCATGAAGGACCGGCCCCGGCGCCGGGTCAGGATACGCCGCATGGGGGCAGCGGAGCAACGCGCCTGCGCGCATCAGCGCCGGGGCGGCGGCGCGGGCGGCGCGCGGCAGGGCCGCCCAGGCGGCGGGCGGGGTCCAGGCGCCATCCGCCCGGGCGCGCTTCAGGGCCGAGAGGCCCGCCGCCCCCAGCGCCCCCAAAACGCACCCCTCGGGCGGATTTTCCACCCGCCAGCGGCCGTCCCAGGCGGCGCCCGGGCGGGCCGGGACCGGGGGCGGCAGGGCGGCGGGCTCGCGGTGGATCAGCGCCGCCCCGCCGGCGGCCGAGGTCAGCGTGCCGGCCAGCGCGCGGGCGGGCATCGCCCCCTCCCCCGCCGCCTCCAGCGCATCGGCCAGCGGACCGAGCGCGCGGGCCCGCGGGCGCGCGCCCCCTGCGACGCGATGCAGCGCCCCGGCGAGGACCCGCAGCCGGATGTCGCGCGGCGCCGTCCGCCAGGCGGACAGATCGAGCCGCAGCGCCCCCGCCCCGGCGTCTTCGAGCGCCGCTGCGCTCAGCGCCTCCGCCTGCGCCTCGAGCGCCGCGCGCTGCCCGCGCAGCCGGTCCGCCGTCGCCGCCAGCCCCGCGGCGTCGATCCCCAGCGGCGCAAGGGCGGCGAGCGCGGCGCGGGCGCGGGGGCGGTCGTGGGAGAGGTCGTCGTTGGTCGGGTCCTCGACCCAGCCGAGCCCGTGGCGGCGGCACAGCGCCCGCAGCCCCTCGCGCGAGGCCCCGAGCGCGGGGCGCAGCAGCGGCAGCCCGGCCTCGGTCCGCGCGCTCTCGGCCATGGCCGAGAGCCCGTCCACCCCCGCCCCGCGGGCGAGGCGCAGCAGCAGCGTTTCGGCCTGGTCGTCCCGCGTGTGGCCCAGCAGCACCGCGGCGCAGCGCCCCGCCGCCCAGTCGGCCAGCAGGCGGCGGCGCGCATCGCGGGCGGCGGCGGCGAGGTTGCCCGCGGGCGCGCCGTCATGCTCCCAGGCCAGGATGTCGTGGGGAATGCCGAGCCCCGCGCAGACCGCCCCGGCATGGGCGGCCTCGGCGGCGCTTTCCGGGCGCAGGCGGTGGTCGATGGTGACGGCGTGCAGCGCCCTGCCCCGCGCCGCGGCCCAGTCCCGGGCGGCGAGGGTCAGCCCGAGGCTGTCGGACCCGCCGGAAAGGGCGACGCCCAGCGCGCCGTCAGGGGCCAGCCGGTCCAGCGCCGCGTGGATCGTCGCCTGCGCCGCGGCGGCGGCCGCGGCGTCCCCGGGGCGGTCCGGCCCCGGGGCGCGCCATGTCGGGGGCGGCGTGGGCGACGCGGCGGTCATCCCGCCCCGCCCGCTCAGCCGTCGCAGCCGAGGCGCGTCGCCTCCGCCGCCGCCCGCGCCAGCGCCTCGGCCGCGTTGGGGTGGCGGCGCGGCGCCTCGGACAGGGTCAGGCAGGCCTCGCCGACCTGGCCGAGCTTCTCGAGCGAGAGGGCGAGGCCGATCAGGCTCTCGGGCGCGCGCGCATTGCCCGGATGCTCGGTGATGTTGCCCAGGTAGACCTGCGCCGCGCGGCGGAAGTCATTGGTCAGGAACAGCGACTCGCCGATCCAGTGCTGCGCCTGGCCGGACAGCGGGCTGTCGGGATAGGCGCGGCGGAAAGCCTCGAGCTCGGCCCGCCCGCCCGCGGGATCGCCGGTCTGGATCATCCGCACCGCGGCGTCGAACTCGGTCTGCTCGGACACCGCCACCACCGGCGCGGTGGAGCCGGTGGCCTGCGCGGCCGTGGCGCCGGTCGACAGATCGCCCAGCGGCGCCGGGTCGCCGAGGATCGAGGGGTCGAGCCCCTGCTGCTCCAGCATCTGCGATTCCAGCGCGCCGATCCGCATCCCGCCGTCGCGGGCGACGCGGTCCAGCCGGTGCTCGAGCTGCTCCAGCCGCCCGTTCAGGCGCCGGATCTCTTCCTCGAGCTGCTGGATCCGCACCACCGCCTCGGAGCCCGCCGCCTGCTGGGCGTGGGCGGGGGCGACGAGCGCGGGGGAGACGGCCAGCGCCAGCAGGGCGGCGCGCGCCCGGGACAGGCCCCGGGCGCGCGCGCTGATCGAAAGGGCGGTCATCAGGACACCGGGCCCGGGCCGGCCATCACGGTCACGGCGCGGCGGTTCTGGGACCAGCAGGCGTCGGCCGAGCACAGCGCCTCGGGGCGTTCCTTGCCGAAGGTGACCGAGCGCAGGCGGGACGGGTCCACGCCCTCGGCCACCAGGAAGTTGCGCGCGGCGGCGGCGCGGCGGGCGCCGAGCGCGAGGTTGTACTCGCGCGTGCCGCGCTCATCCGCGTGGCCCTCGACGATGGCCGAGCGGGCCGGGTTGGCCATCAGCCACTGCGCCTGGGCGCGCAGGGTCGCCTGCGCCTCGGGCGACAGCGAGGAGCTGTCGGTGGCGAACAGGACGCGGTCGCCGATCTCGGTCTCGAAATACTCGATCGAGGTCGGGTCGAGCGCGCCCGCGGCGGCGTTGGCGCCGTTCGCGCCGGCGCCGGCCCCGAGGTTGGACAGCGCGGCGGCCTCCTCCTCGGTGGTGTTCGAACAGGCCGCCAGGCCCAGCGCCAGCAGGGCGGCGAGGGCGGCGCGGGAAAGGGAGATGCTGCTCATGTCTGTCTCCTCGGGGCCGGTCCGCGGGATCGCGGGCGGCCGGGGTTCTTGCCTTGAAAACGCGCCCCTTCCTCCGCCGCCCCGAACGCGGGGGGGGCGCGCGGCGGGGCGCGGGCCTCGCGCGGCTCTTACGGCCGCGGCGGGGACCAGGAGGGGTCGGAGGCCGCGGCGGGCGTGTCGACCCGCTTGAGCACCCGCCCGGTGGCATCGACGCGCCACAGCGCCGGGGCCCCGTTCGGGCCCGGCGTTTCACGGAAGAACATCAGGGCGCGCCCGTTGGGCGCCCAGGTCGGAGCCTCGTCGAGGAACGAGGCGGTAAGAAGGCGCTCCCCGGTCCCGTCGGTGGACATCACGCCCACGTGGAAGCGCCCGCCGAGCTGCTTGGTGAAGGCGATCAGGTCGCCGCGCGGGGACCAGACCGGGGTGCCGTAGCGCCCGTCGCCGAAGCTGATGCGCCGCCCCACGCCGCCGCCCGCGGGCATGACGTAAAGCTGCTGCGACCCGCCGGCGTCGGATTCGTAGACGATCCAGCGCCCGTCGGGGGAATAGGAGGGGGCGGTCTCGATCCCCGGCCCGGCCGAGAGGCGGCGCAGGCGGCGGTCCGAGAGGCGCATCTCGTAGAGGTCGGTGTTCCCGCCCTCGGTCAGCGACAGCGCGACGCGCGCGCCGTCGGGCGAGAAGCGCGGCGCGAAGGACATGTTGCCGAAGGTCCCCAGCGCCTCGTGCTGGCCGGTGGCGATGTCCATGATCCAGACCCGCGGCACGCCGCCCTGGTAGCTCAGGTACACCAGGCTGCGGCCGTCGGGCGAATAGCGGGGCGTCAGCACCAGGTCCTGCGGGCCGGTCAGGTAGCGCACGTTGGCGCCGTCCTGGTCCATCACCGCGATGCGCTTGACGCGGCGGCCCTTGGGGCCGGTCTCGTCCACGAAGGCGACCTGGGTGTCGAACCAGCCCGGCTCTCCGGTCAGCGCCAGGTGGATGGCGTCGGCGATCTTGTGGCCCACGCGGCGCGCGTCGGCGGGGGCGGCGCGCAGGCCGACGCCCGACCCGCTCTCGCGCCCCGACACCACGTCCCAGAGCTTGAAGCGCGTCTCCAGCCGCCCGTCGGGGGTCAGCGAGGCCTGCCCGACGCCGAGCGCGTCGGCGTTGATCACGCGCCAGTTCTCGAAGGCCGGGACGGCGGCGACGCCGGCGGGGGCCGACAGGTAGGCCTGCTGGTCGATCACCCGGAACAGGCCCGCGCTTTCGAGGTCGGCCTTGACCACGCCGCGGATCTCCTCGGCCAGCGCCTGCGCCTCGGGCGTGGCGGCGAAGGCGGGAAGGGCGATGGGCATGGGTTCGACCACGCCCTGGGTGATCTCGATGCGCAGCGGGCCGGGGGCCGCGTCCTGCGCCAGCGCGGGGGCGGCGGGCGCGGCGAGGGCGGCGGCGAGGACGAGGGCGGCGGCGGCGCGGCGGGCGAAGCCGATGCGGGGGGTCGCGGCGGAGGAGGGGGTCACATCGACACTCCGGATCCGGGGTTGAAGGTCACCTCGATCTCGCGCCAGCGGCCGTATTTCCCGGCCGGAAGGTTGAAGGGCTGCGCTTTCTTGAGCGCATCCCGCGCCGCCTTGGCGGCGATGCCGACGGCCGGGCCGGTGGCGGAGGAGGAAATCATCTCGGGCTCGCCCACGATGCGCCCCGCCTGGTCGAGGCGGATGCGCATGGTGACGACGAGGTCGCGGTAATTGGGCAGGCGCTCGAGCATGGAGGTGTTCCACCGCTTCGAGATGGCGGATTTGAGGCCGCCGATCTCGCCCGAGGTCAGCGGCGCGCCCACGGGCACGTCGGCGGCGCCGGCGTTCGCGGCATCGGTCCCCTCGGCGGCCTCCTTCGCGGCGGCGGCGGCGGCCTTCTGTTCGGCTGCCTTGGCGGCGGCGGCCTCGGCGGCTTTCCGCTCGGCCTCCTTCGCGGCGGCGGCCTCGGCGGCTTTCCGCTCGGCCTCCTTCGCGGCGGCGGCCTCGGCGGCCTTCCGCTCGGCCTCCTTCGCGGCGGCGGCCTCGGCGGCCTTCTGCTCGGCTTCCTTCGCGGCGGCGGCCTCGGCGGCCTTCTGCTCGGCCTCCTTCGCGGCGGCGGCTTCGGCGGCCTGGCGCTCGGCCTCTTCCGCCGCCTCGGCCTCGGCGGCGAGGCGCGCGGCCTCGGCCGCGTCCACGCGCTCCGTCGGACGCGCCACCGGCAGGCGCGCGGTGACCGGCGCCTCGGGGTCCGAGGCGATGTCGTCGGACTTCCCGGCCTCGCTGTCCTGCTCGGGGCGGTCGGCCTCGGTGATCTTCTCCTCCGACGCGGCCTCGGGGGCGGCGGCCTGGGCCTCCTCCGGCGCGGCGGCGTCGGGCGCGGCCTCGGGGTCGGGCGTCGCGCCCTCCACCGCCTCGTCGGCGCGGGCGAGCGTGTCGGATTCGGGGGCCGCGTCGGGCGCCTGCCTGTCCGGCGGCGGCGGCGGCGGGGCGGCGTCGGAATTGGTGCTGATCCCCAGCGAGGACGCGCCGCGGCGCATCCCCCCCAGCGACCCGCCGCCCGGCGAGGCGGGCGAGCGCAGCCCGGGCGAGGACATGCCCATCGAGGGCGCGGCCAGCCCCGGCCCCGCGGCCCCCAGCGACGGCGCGGCGGGGGCGAGGTCCGAGACCTCGGCCCGCTTCACGCGCGTGCGCACGATGCCGGTGAGGACGGCGGAAAGGTCCGGGAACTGCTCCTGGTCCGTGACGTCGCCATAGATGAACTCGGTCGTCGCCTCGGGGGCGACGTCGGCGGCGGCGGACATCGGGGTGTCGTCGAAGGTCGGCATCGGCGCGGCCATCGCCGCGACTTCGGCCACCGGCGCCTGGGGCGCCCGCGACAGCTTGGCGTCGAATTCGGCGGCCGAGATCAGCTCGACCTCC
The DNA here is from genome assembly GCF_050586345.1 of Rhodovulum sp. DZ06. Taxonomy (NCBI): domain Bacteria; kingdom Pseudomonadati; phylum Pseudomonadota; class Alphaproteobacteria; order Rhodobacterales; family Paracoccaceae; genus Rhodovulum; species Rhodovulum sp. DZ06. The sequence goes on along the minus strand of NZ_JBOCEF010000005.1, from coordinate 118,129 downwards.
TGCATCTGCTCCACCGGCTCCGGCGGGCCCTGGAAGATGGCCGTGCCGAACAGCGCGAGGCCGATCAGCGCGCCGTGCACGGCGCCCGAGGCGAGCAGCCCGCCGCCGAGCGGTTCCGCCCCGCGCCGCCCGGTGATCGGCGGCAGCAGCGAGTCCCAGCCCCCGGGGGGCGGCGGCGGAATGTGGTCGGCCGGGTCCCAGTCCCCGCCCGCGGCGCGCGCGGCGACGACGTGGCTGGGCAGCACGGCGGCCTCGGACGCATTGGCGACGGGCGCGGGGCCGGCCGCGCCCGCGCCGAGGCCCGCCCCGGCGGTCGTCGCGCTCTCCGTCCTCGACTTGCGCCCGCCCCGGCTCACTGCGTGTCCTCCTCCGCGCCGCCCGCTCCCGCGGGATCGGTGACCAGGCCGATGGACCGGAAGCCCCCGGCGTTGAGCTGGCCCATGATCTCCATGACCCGCCCGTACTCGATGCCGCGATCGGCGCGCAGGAAGATCTTGTCATCCGCGCGTTCGGCGACCATGGCCTGCAATGTGGGGATCAAAGCCTCGGGCGCCACCTCCGCGGTCTGCACGAAGATGCGCCCGTCGAGCGCGAGCTGCAGCGACAGCGGCTCTTCCTCGGACTGCGGCAGCGGGTTGGCGTCGGTCTCCGGCAGCTCCAGCGGCACGCCGACGGTCAGCAGCGGGGCTGCGACCATGAAGATGATGAGCAGCACCAGCATCACGTCCACGAAGGGGGTGACGTTGATCTCGGACATGGCGCGGCGCCCGCGGCCCGAGCGTCGCCCGCCCCGTCCGCCGCTGCGCTTGATCAGGGGGCCGGACATGGGGTCAGCCCCGCTCGCGTTCGAGCTGGCGCGACAGGATGGCGCCGAATTCGTCGGCGAAGTTCTCCATCCGCGCGGTCAGCCGGTCGGCGTCGCCGGACAGGCGGTTGTAGAAGATCACGGCCGGGATGGCGGCGAGCAGGCCCAGCGCGGTGGCCAGCAGCGCCTCGGCGATGCCAGGGGCCACGACGGCGAGGTTGGTCGACTGCTGCGTCGCGATGTTCTCGAAGCTGTTCTTGATGCCCCAGACGGTGCCGAACAGGCCCACGAAGGGCGTGATGGACCCCACGGTGGCGAGGAAGCCGAGCCGCTCTTCCAGCGCTTCGGATTCGCGCGCCACGGCGACGGCCATGAACCGCTCGATCCGCGCGCCGGCGCCGGGGACGACGCCGCCCGGCCCCGCGGACTGGGACTTGCGCCATTCGTCCATCCCGGCGCGGAAGATGCGCGCGAGGGCCGAGCCGGGTTCGGCCCCGAGGCTCTCGTCCAGCTCGTCCAGCGGGCGGCCGGACCAGAACGCCTCCTCGAAGCCGCGGGCGGCGCGCAGCGTCTTGCGGAAGGCGATGAACTTGGTGACGACGATGGTCCAGGACCAGAACGAGGCGGCGATCAGCAGGACCATGACCAGCTGCACGGTCGGCGTCGCGCGCAGGAACAGGGCCTGGAGCGAGAAGTCGATCTCGGCCCCCGGCGGGGTTGCGGCGGCTGCGCCGCCGGCGGCGCCGATCGCGAGGACCGCGCCTGCAAGCATCGCGGCGCCCGCGATTCGGAAGTGTCCGGATTTCATGTCGACTGCCCTCACCGCCCATACACGCGCCGCGGGGCTGTCCCGCCCCGTCGGCCCAGCATCGAAACGAATCATGCGCCGCCCGCGCGGACGGCCCTGTTTCGAAGCGTTAATAACACCTCGGCAGCATAACGCACCCGGAACGGTTTCAACAGGTCGGGATGCGAGGTCGCGCTCAGGACGCCCCGCCGCCGCCGGCCTGCAACCGAAGGGCGTCGACCAGCCCCTCGCCCAGCATCGGGGCGAGCATGAGCGCCCCGTGCCGCGTCAGGTGGTTGGTGTCGCGGTAGATCGGCGTCGCGCCGTCGAAGGCGGGGCAGTCAAGCGGCCCGCACAGCGCCTCGGCCGGGTCGAGCGCGACGACGCCGCCGCCGCCGGGCGCCTGCGCCTCCAGCGCCTTCAGCGCCGCGCGCATGGCGGCGCCCCGCGCGGCATGGGCGGCGCGCGCGACGCCGCCGGGCGGCTCGCGCCCCCATTCGAAGGCCCGCGCGGCGACCGAGGCCACCCGGTGCGGCGGCTCCGGCGGCTGCAGCAGCACCAGGGGGACCGCGCCGGCCGCCCGCACCGCGCCGACCGCCGCGGCCAGGGCGTCCGCGAAGGGCGGCGGCGCCCCGACGAGGGAGGGACCGACCGGGTGCAGCGGCCGCGTCCCCGCCAGCGACGCATCCCCGCCCGGGAAGCTGGCCGCGACATGGTCCCAGCGCCCCGCCAGCAGCACCGCGCGCGGGCGCAGCCGGGCGACCAGCGCCTCCATGTCCCGGTTGAACGCCAGGCAGGGGCGGCGCAGCCCGTTCGCGGCCCAGGCCACCCCTGGCAGCGGCGCGCAACCGTTCGCGCTGAGCACGTAGCCCGACAGCCCCCGCGCCGCGGCCGCCCGCTCCAGCCCGGGCACGAGCGCCCCGGCATGGCTGTCGCCCCACACGATGAAATCGGGCCGGTCGCCCGGCGCGCCCAGCGCGCAGCTCACGAAGGCCGCGCGGACCCCGAAAGCGGCGCGCACGCATGTCCCCGGCGCCTCGGGCGCGGCCGCCGCGCCCGGCGCCCGGCCCTCGGACAGCGCGAGGGCGCCGTCGCTCCACCGGGACGGAAAGCCGTCGGTGCGCGCAAGCCCCATCCCGAGGACGAACAGCGTCGCCAGCACGCCCCCGCCGACCAGCAGCGTGCGGCGCGGGCTTCCCCAGCGCGCCCGCCGCAGCGGCCGCTCCACCAGGACCAGCGTCAGCGTCGCCAGCAGCCCCGACAGCGCCAGCGCGCCCAGCGCCCAGCCCGTCCCGTAATCCTGCATCGCCCAGGTGCGGGCATAGGCCAGCACCGGCCAGTGCCACAGGTACAGCGCGTAGGACACGAGCCCGACCAGCACCAGCGGCCGGAGCGCCAGCAGCCGGCCGCCCACCGTGTCGGGACCCGCCGCGATCACCAGCGCCGCGCCGAGGCAGGGCGCGAGCGCGATCACGCCCGGGAAGCGCATCCCCTCGTCCAGCAGCGCCACGGAGCCGAGGATCAGCGCCAGCCCGGCGATCGACGCCGCCTGCCTGCGCCGCCCCGCCAGCGCGGCGTCGACGGCGCCGGGCGGGGCCCAGGCCAGCATCATGCCCAGCCCCAGCTCCCAGAACCGCGTCGGCAGCAGGTAGAAGGCCGAGCGCGGAAAGGTCCAGGTCGCCGCCACGCAGCCGAGGAACGAGAGCGCGCACAGCCCCGCCGCCAGCCGCCAGGCCCGCTTCCCCGGGCGGCGCGCCATGAATGCCAGCAGCGCGGGCGCGACGAGGTAGAACTGCTCCTCCACCCCCAGCGACCACAGGTGCAGCAGCGGCGCCGCGTCCGCCGGCGCGGTGAAGTAGTCCAGCGACTTCATGAACCAGATGTTGGCCGCGAAACCGGCGGCCCAGGCCGCGGACCGGCCGAGCGGCGGCAGGTGTCCGGGCAGGTAGAAGACCAGCGCGGCGGCCAGCGTGGCGATCACCACCAGCGCCAGCGCCGGCAGCAGCCGCCGGGCCCGGCGGACATAGAAGCCGATATTAGGAGAAGGCCCCGCCCTCTAGCTCGCGCTTGATGATCGAGGAGATCAGGAAGCCCGAGATGACGACGAACACGTCCACCCCGACGAAACCGCCCGGCGCCCATCCGGGCATGGCGTGGAACAGCAGGACGGGCAGCACGGCGATGGCCCGCAGGCCGTCGATGTCGGGACGGTAGGCAATGGCGATCATCAGGGCGCAATCACGTTGGCGGCAGAGAATGGACGGAGAATGGGCGGAGCCTAGGCGGCCCCGCCCGCCTTCGCCATCGGGCGCAGGGGCGGCGCGCTCAGCGCATCCGGCCGAGCGCGGCGGCGGCCGCGTCCGGGATCCGCCGCGGCCCGCCGCCCTCTCCCATGCAGGCGATCAGCACCGCGGCGCGGAACAGGGGCTTTGCGCCCCTCAGAACCTCCTGGCGCAGGGTGGCCGAGGCGCGCTTGAGGGTCTCGGTGGTGGTCGTCACCTCGAGCAGGTCCTCGTAGCGGGCGGGGGCGAGCCAGTCGCATTCCATGGAGCGCACGACGAAGACGAGGCCGTCCTCGCGCATGGCGTTCTGGTCGATCCCCGCCTCGCGCAGGGCGTCGGAGCGGGCGCGCTCGATGAACTTGAGGTAGTTGGCGTGGTAGACGATCCCCGCCATGTCGGTGTCCTCGTAGAACACGCGGGTGGTGAAGCGGTGCATGGGGGCCCTCCGGCTGGGTCTGCCCGCCCGACCTGCCACGGGGCGGGGGCGGGCGTCCAGCGGGGCGGAGGGTTCAATCGGATTTGACGATGCCCGAGAAGCCCGCGACGGCGAGGAGCGACAGCGCCCAGCCCGCGGCGATGTGGAGCCAGAGGTAGGTGCGGGCCCACCAGCCGATGCTGTTGTACCACCTCTCGCCGTTCTTGCGCTCGTCCGGGATCCAGTGGGTCTGCATCTCGAGGTCGACGAGCGGGAACAGGGTGTCGACGGAGTAGACGAGGGCGTTGAAGCGCGGCCAGGAGGCGGCTTCGGGTTGCTTGGTGAAACAGTCGAGCTGGGATTGGCCCGGCAGGGCGCGGCCGGACAGCGCGGTCCCGTCATCACGTATCACGGCGCCGCCGAGCGGCGCCGCGCAGGCGACCCATTCGGGCGCGCGCAGCACGAAGGGGGAATTGGGTTTGATCGCGTCCTGTTCGGCGGCGATGAAGAACCCGAGGTCGCCGAGCGCAACGGCGACGAAAAGGTAGCGGAACGCGCGCAGCGACTTGTGCCCGAAGCGCACGGTTCGATCCAGGAGCGCCGTCCAGATGCCGAACGGGATCGTCGTCAGCCAGCCCAGGGGGCTGGCGCGCAGGCGCGAGTCGTGGCGCGCGGTGCGCAGGCGGCGCTCCTTGGCGATGAGAATGCGGCGCGCGTATTCGGGATGCCCGCTGTCCCGGAACACCTTGGCCAATTGCTCGAACGGGCCCGGGTGAAAGTCGGGCCCGGGGCGGGCGGTCGCGCAACCGTCCAGCCATTCAAGCCGGAAGACGGGCCGGAAGCTCCCGTCATCGCATCGTATCGTTCCGTAAGAACAGTCCACGAGCTGGAACCTGCACCAGCAGTCCCGTTCATCCTCGATCGCGCCGAAACTCGCGCCGGTGAAATTCACCACGCCTTTCGCGGAAAACCCGCTGCGCATGCAGACCGCCCCGTCGACACGGGCGCTGGAGAGGTCGAGGGCGGTCCGCCCGTCTCCATCGAAATCACCGCCGTAGCACTCGAGGTTCCCGTTGATCTCGGCGCCGATGAAGCGAACCGAGCCCACGGCGGAGAAGCGCTTGGCCCGCCCGGCGGCGCCCTCTTCGCCGTCTTCCGGCGGCGCGGCCCGCCCGAGGCAAACGGTGCCGGTGATCCGTCCGCGATCCGCGCTGAGGGCGAATTCGCCCTTGCCGTCGAGGCGCGCGCCATTGCAGTTGAGCGTGCCCCCGACCTGGGCCCCGATCAGGCGCACCTCGCCGTGCGCTTCAAAGCCCTCGCGCAGCGACACGTCGCCGGCGATGCAGGCCCGGTCGAGCTGAAGCGCGCGCGGCCCGCCCTCGGCCCCGCGGTCATGCCCGATCATCGTCGCGCCGTCGCAGTCGAGAGAACCGCCGACCTGTGCGCCGGGCAGCCGCACGGACCCTGACGCGTGAAAATCCTCGGACATCGCGATGCCGCCGCCCAGGGTGATCCCGTCGGCCTCCAGCGCCGCGCCGCCGCGGCCGTCGAATTCGGCGCCGGAGCAGTTCAGGGACCCCTTGATGTCCGCGCGCAGCAGCCTGACCGGCGCAGCGAAGACATGCGCGTCGATCAGGAACAGGCTTCCCGAGCACCTGAGCCGGTCGGCCGCGAAGCCCGGCATCGTCGATCCGTGAAAAAACAGCGAGCGGCAGGATGCCCCGCGCAGGTTGGGCGGCGCATCGAAGCTGCAGCTGACAAACCCGAGATCCCCGGAAAGCTCGGCGCCTTCCAGGTCCAGCGCCCCCTCGATGCGGGCGCCCGCGATGCGCAGTCCGCGCTTGGGAAGGGGGGCGCGCGGATCCTTCCGCAGCAGAAGGTGAAGCAGAACCTCGGCCCGCAGGGTGTCGTCGGGGCCCTGCGCGCCCGGCGGATGATCGCTGATCAGGATGACGCCCTGATGATCGACCTCGGCGCCGTCCCTCTGGCCGCGCAGGCGCTTGATCAGGCGAACCTCGGCCGGCAGGAGCGGATCGAAACGCGCTTGATCAGGCGCCTTCAGTCTGTCCCACCGCATCCTGTCACCCCTCGTCGAACAGCCCGCCCTGCTCCGGCGCCTGCGGCGCGGCCAACCCCAGGTGCAGCCACGCCTTCCGCGCCAGCATTCGGCCCCGCGGCGTGCGTTGAATCAAGCCCTGTTGAAGAAGAAACGGCTCGATGACTTCTTCAATGGCGTCGCGGGACTCGGAGAGGGCGGCGGCCATCGTCTCCACCCCCACCGGGCCGCCGCCGAAATTCTCGGCCACCATCGACAAATACCTGCGGTCGGCGCCGTCGAGGCCAAGATCATCCACCCCCAGCCGCGTCAGCGCCCGGTCGGCGATGGCGCGGGTGACGCGGCCGTCGCCCTCGACCACCGCGAAATCCACCACCCGGCGCAACAGGCGCCCGGCGATGCGCGGGGTGCCGCGGGCGCGGCGGGCGATCTCCTCCGCCCCGCCGGGATCGGAGGGGGCGCCCAGCATCTTCGCGCCGCGGGTGACGATGCTGGTCAGCTCCTCGACCGTGTAGAATTCCAGCCGCGTGGGGATGCCGAAGCGGTCGCGCAGCGGCGTGGTCAGCAGGCCGAGCCGCGTGGTGGCCCCGATCAGCGTGAAGGGCTGCAGGTCGATCCGCACCGTGCGCGCGGCGGGGCCCTCGCCGATCACGAGATCCAGCGCGAAATCCTCCATCGCGGGATAGAGGACCTCTTCCACCACCGGCGACATGCGGTGGATCTCGTCGATGAAGAGCACGTCGCGGGCGTCGAGATTGGTCAGGATCGCGGCGAGGTCCCCGGCCTTGGCCAGCACGGGCCCCGAGGTCATGCGGAAGTTCACCCCCAGCTCGCGCGCCACGATCTGCCCGAGGGTGGTTTTCCCGAGGCCGGGGGGGCCGTGGAACAGGGTGTGGTCCATCGCCTCGCCCCGCCGCCGGGCGGATTCGATGAAGACGCGCAGGTTGGCGCGGGCCTCGGCCTGGCCGGTGAAATCGTCGAGCGCCTGGGGCCGCAGGGCGCGGTCCTGGTCGCCGGGCTGTTCGTCCCGGTCCACGAGGCGGGCATCGCCTTCCGGGGGGCTGTCGAACGGGTCGTCGAACGGGTCGGTCATGGGCGGATCCGGGGATGGGCGGCCGGGCGCGGGGCGGGCGCGGCGGCGTCAGGGTCGCCGGGGGCGCGGCGGAAGGCAAGGCGCGGCGGGCGGGCCGCGGCGGCGCGGATCATCCCGCGGGGGCCAGCAGGCGCAGGGCGGCGCGGATCAGGGCGGCGGCGTCGGCGCCCTCCTCGGCCTCGGCGGCGCGGGCCACGGCCTCGGCCGCATCCCCGGGCGCATAGCCGAGATTGCCGAGGGCCGAGAGCGCGTCGGCCTGCGCGGCGGCGGAGGCGGCGCGGGCCGCGGCGGCGGCGTCGTCCTTCGGCGCCTTGGCGCGGCGGGGTTTCGGCGCCGGGGCCTCCTCCGCCGCATCGCCATCATCCAGAACCTCGGCCAGCCCCTCGCCCGCCTGGCGCGCGGCGGCGGCGCCCATGGCCATGACGGACGGGGCCTTGTCCTTCAGCTCGTTCACCACCCGCGCGGCGATCTTCGGGCCGACGCCCGGCGCGCGCTTGATGGAGGCCGCGTCGCCAAGGGTGATCGCGCGCGAGACCCCCTCCGGCCCCAGCACCCCGAGGATGGCCAGCGCGGCCTTGGCGCCCACCCCCTGGATCGAGGTCAGCAGCCGCCACCACTCCTTCTCCATCAAGGTCGGGAAGCCATAGAGCTGCATCAGGTCCTCGCGCACCACCAGCTCGGTATAAAGCGCCGCGCGCTCGCCGGGCCGCGGCAGGGCGCCGAGGGTGCGCGGCGAGCAGTGGACGACATAGCCCACCCCCGCCGCCTCGATCAGCGCGTGGTCGTCGGCCACGTAATCCAGCCGCCCGGAGATCTTCCCGATCATGCTCGTCCCCTTCGACGTGCCGCGCGGGCCCGGGTGCGGGCCGCGCCGTCCTTCCCTGCGCCGCGGCGGCGCCGCGGCGGCGCGCGCCGCCCCTCAGCGCCGCTCGGCCGCCGCCACCGCGGCGTCGAGCCGCCCGCCGAACCGCGCCTGGTGCGCGTGGCACAGCGCGATGGCCAGCGCGTCGGCGGCGTCCGGCCCGGCGATCTCCACCCCCGGCAGCATCATGCGCACCATGTGGTCCACCTGCGCCTTCTGGGCATGGCCGACGCCGACCACCGCCTTCTTCACCGCGTTGGGCGCGTATTCCGCCACCGGCAGCCCGGCCCGCGCCGGGACCAGCAGCGCCATCGCCCGCGCCTGCCCCAGCTTCAGCGTGCCCGCCGCGTCCTTGTTGACGAAGGTATGCTCCACCGCCGCCTGGTCGGGGGCGTGGCGGGCCACCACCTCGGTCAGCCCGTCGAACAGGCTCAGCAGCCGTGCGGCCAGGTCCGCGCCGCTCGAGGCGCAGACGCCGTTGGCGACGTGGCGGATCTTCGGGCCGCGCACATCGACCACGCCCCAGCCGGTGCGGCGCAGGCCGGGGTCCAATCCGATCACGCGGAAACTGTCTGGGGTCGTCCGGGTCATGATGACATGGCTAACACGCGCCGAGTCGGCACGAAAGGGGAACGTCGCGCGCCCGAAACGGCCCGGCGGTGCGAATCCGACTCGTCCCCGCCGGGGGGCGAGTCGCCCCGCCCAGTCCCTGAATCGCCCGCAAAGCGCCGAAACCGGCCCGCGGGCCCGGGAATTATCATTAAAATCTGTTGCGCCCGGCCGTCGAAAATCGATGACCGGTACGAAAAACGACACGCCGCAATGCATGCGCGACGCGCAGCCCCCGACATGCAGGGCGTGCAAGCCAGCCATGCATTCGGCTCCATTGTGCGCCCAGAAAACAGGCAGTAGATGCCCGCTCAGACGCCAGTTGTTGGCGCTCCCGATGACACCCAACACCCTTCCCTTCGTGGTCAAACCACTCGCTGCGGAGACTTCGCCATGACCGTCGCCACCTCCACCTACGCCCCGTTCGGCGCCGAAACCGTCCTCAAGCTCGTGAACGGCGTCGAGCGCGTTCTGCGCCTTGCCGGCCGCGTGTATCGCGGCCGCAACGCCCGCAAGGCGGCGCGCGCGCAGCTCAAGGCGATGAGCGTGAACATGCTCGACGATCTCGGCCTGGCCGGCCGCGCGCTGGACCGCCGCGTCCTCGGCGCCTGACGCCTTCCGGGCGGCGACGCGCGGCGCGCAGGAGGCTTTCCCCCGCGCGCCCGTCCCGTCCGACCCGCGCCGCTGCAGAGTTCGCAGCCGGCGCGCCCGTCCGGCCCGGGTCCCTGCCCCAAGGGTCCCCGGGCCGGACGCCTGGCCCTCCTTCCCATTTGCGAATGGGGGCCGCACGCCTCTCGGTCCCGCTTGCAGGTGCGGGTCGGGGACGGGACGCAAGCGCCCGAAGGCATGAAAAAGCCGGGCCCCCATGTCGGGGACCCGGCTTTTCTGTTGGCCGCGCAAGGCGAGGGGCCGCGACGCCCCCGCCCCCGCTCAGACCAGCGGCGGCTTGCGCAGCACCAGCGTGGTCCAGTCGCCCAGCACGATCCGCTCGGACCGCACGAAACCATTGGACAGGTAGCAGCTTTCCACCCAGGTCGCCTGCGGGTTCAGGATCCCCGACAGCACCGCGTGCCCGCCGGGGGCGATGTGGGCGAACATGTCCTTGGCCAGCCCGCGCAGGGGCCGCGCGAGGATGTTGGCGAACACCAGGTCGAACGGCGCGGCCTCGCGGATCAGCGGCGAGCGGAAGCCGACCGACAGCCCGGTGCGCACCCAGGGCGACAGCCCGTTGTGCTTGACGTTGGCGCGCGCGGTGCGCACCGCCACCGGGTCGATGTCGGTGGCGACGCAGGGCACGCGCAGCGCCTTGGCCGCGCCCATCGCCAGAACCCCGGTGCCGCAGCCGATATCGGCCACCCGCCGCGGGGCCCAGCCCTGGCGGATCAGCCCGTCCAGCGCCAGCAGGCAGCCGCGGGTGGTGCCGTGATGCCCGGTGCCGAAGGCCATCGCCGCCTCGATCTCGAGGCTCAGCTTCTGGCTGTCCACCCCGTCGCGGTCATGGGCGCCATGCACCACGAAGCGCCCCGCCTCGACCGGCGTCAGCTCGCGCCGCACCTGGGCGACCCAGTCGCGATCCTCCAGCTTGCTGACCGCGAAGGCCTTCGCGCCGTGCATGGCCGCGAGGATGTCGAGCTGCACCTCGTCCGGCTTCTCGCCGTAATAGCCGCCGACCTCCCACAGGCCGCTGCCATCCTCGATCTCCAGCACCGCGAGGGCGTGGGGCGCGATCGCGAGCTCCTCCATCGCTTCGCCGAGCGCATAGGCGGGTTTCTCGCCGGGGATGGTGGTCAGGGCGGTCCAGGTGGTCATGGCAGGGCCTTTCGGGGGCGTGTTCCGGGTGCGGAAGGCGGACCCTTGGGCGGTACTCCGCCCCGCGCGCGGGGTCAAGCGGAGGGGGCCGGGGGGCCCGGCCGCCGCACGCCGCATCCCCGGGGGATTTCAACAAGCGCAGCCTTCTTTTCGCCGCCGCCCTGTCCGCGGCGCCTGCCCTCGCCTACGCCGCCGTCACCGTGTCGATCCACGAAGCCGGCCCGGACGTCGTGATCGCCTGTTCCCGGTCGCTGATCCGGCCGACCATGGGCGAGACGCCCGTCCGTCAGCGCATCTCCGTCGTCGCCCCCACCTCGGACGCGCCGCTTCCCGCCGCCGCCCCGCTGCTGTTGTTGGGCCTTGGCGGACTCGCCGGACTGCGCGGGAAGGACCAAGGCCGAGGGCCAGGGCCCGGACATGCGAAGGGGGAGAGCCGCGGCCCTCCCCCGTCTGCACTTCGCCGGTCCCGCAGGTCAGAGCGCGTGCGGCCCCCCGACGCCCACCGGGCAGGACACGCCGGTCCCGCCCAGCCCGCAATAGCCGCCGGGATTCTTGGCGAGATACTGCTGGTGGTACTCCTCGGCATAGAAGAACTCGGGCGCTTCCATCACCTCGGTGGTGATGCTGGGGAAGCCCGCGGCGCGCAGGCGCCCCTCGTAGTCTTCCTTCGCGTGAAGCGCCGCGGCGCGCTGCGCCTCGGTGGTGGTGTAGACGCCCGAGCGGTACTGGGTGCCGACGTCCGCGCCCTGGCGCATGCCCTGGGTGGGGTCGTGGCCCTCGAAGAACACCTGCAGAAGCTCGCCGAAGCTGACCATCTCGGGGTCGTAGACCACCAGCACCACCTCGTTATGGCCGGTCATGCCGGTGCAGACCTCCTTGTAGGTGGGGTTCTTCGTGATCCCGCCGGTATAGCCCACGGCGGTGACCCAGACGCCGGGGGTCTCCCAGAACTTGCGCTCGGCGCCCCAGAAACAGCCCATGCCGAACACCGCCGCCTCGGCGCCGTCGGGGTACGGGCCCCGCAGCGTGCGGCCGTTGACGAAATGCGTCCGGGCGGTGGGAATCGGGTCGTCGCGCCCGGGGAGCGCGTCTTCGGCCGTGGGCATCTTGGGGTCGCGGCGTAGCCAGAACATGGGGGTCCTCCTTTGCCCCGGACCAATTAGGCCGGATGCGCGGGGCGGCAAGACTTTCGGAGGAGGCGGCGAAACCGGCGCGCCGCACCGGGGTACGAAAGCGCGGCCCGGGCCCGGATCAGAGGTATTCGCGCCGCCATTCGGGCCATTCCTCGTCCAGGAACCGGCGCAGCCGCCGCTTGCGCCGCAGCCGCCGGACCTGCGCCGCGACGAGGCCGAGCGGGAACAGCTCCACCCCCGCCGCGGTGGCGAGGCGCCGCCCCGCCATCTCCATCCCCAGCGCGGTGGTCGCGAGGCCCGAGTCGGGGTCGCGGAAGGCCTGCGCCTCGCCCCGCCCGCCGCGCGACTCGCCGCCGACCCACAGGTAGGCGGCCCCGGGCCCGCCATCGGGCATGGCGACCTTGCAGAAGGTCAGCACCTTGCCGGCGTTGGCGCAGGTCAGCTCGGCCGGGCGGTCATAGGGGGTCAGGGCCGCCTGCTGCACCAGCAGGTCCGCCCCCGACGGCAGCCCCAGCAGCCAGGCCGCCGCCGCCATCCCCAGCAGGAACAGGCCGAGGCGCCGCAAGGTGTTCGAGTACGGAACCGCGGCCTCTTCGGCCATGCGGTCGTAATGATCGTCGGCCTTGCTGCTGAAAAACATCGGGAACGCCCCTGGATACGCGTCGAATACTGCACCGGACCGTAGCCGCGCCGCCCGCGACCCACCAGCGTCGAAGCGCCGCCGCGCGCAGAACGAAAGCCGAACAGCCCTTCCCCTTCCGCCCCCCCGGCGCTATTTTGCCCGCCATGACCCATGGCGCGCCCAACGACCCGTATGACGACCTCGACGCCTTCGAAGCGTGGGATGACCGGAGCCTGTCGCAACGCGCGATGGCCGCCGCCCCGACGCCGTGGCTCGAGGGGCTCAACACCCCGCAGCGCGAGGCGGCGGAGACGCTGGACGGCCCCGTCCTGGTCCTTGCGGGCGCCGGCACCGGCAAGACCCGGGCGCTGACCTGCCGCATCGCGCAGATCCTCGCCTCGGGCCGCGCCAAGCCGTGGCAGGTGCTCGCCGTCACCTTCACCAACAAGGCGGCGCGGGAGATGAAGGGACGGCTCGGCCAGCTCATCGGCCCCTCGGTCGAGGGGATGAGCTGGATGGGCACGTTCCACTCGCTCTGCGTCAAGATCCTGCGGCGGCACGCGGAGCTTGCGGGGCTGGAGAACGGCTTCACCATCCTGGATACGGATGACCAGCTGCGCCTGATCAAGCAGTTGCTGGAGGCGGAGCGGATCGACCACAAGCGCTGGCCGCCGCGGCAGCTGGCGAACCTGATCGACCGCTGGAAGAACCGCGCCTGGACGCCCGCGCATGTGCCCGCGGAAGAAGCCTCGGCCTTCAACCGCCGGGGCGTGGAGCTGTACGACGCCTACCAGCAGCGGCTGCGCACGCTCAACGCCGTCGATTTCGGCGACCTGCTGCTGCATGTCGTGGAGATCTTCCGCAACAACCCCGACGTGCTGGAAACCTGGCGCGACCGCTTCCGCTATATCCTCGTCGACGAATACCAGGACACCAACGTCGCCCAGTACCTGTGGCTGCGGCTGCTGGCCGGGCAGCGCGCCAATATCTGCTGCGTCGGCGATGACGACCAGTCGATCTATGGCTGGCGCGGCGCGGAGGTCGGCAACATCCTGCGCTTCGAGAAGGACTTCCCCGGCGCCAAGGTGGTGCGGCTGGAGCAGAACTACCGCTCCACCCCCCATATCCTCGCCGCCGCCTCCTCGGTGATCCATGCCAACGAGAACCGCCTCGGCAAGACCCTGTGGACCGAGGAGGAGGCCGGGGAGAAGGTCCGCCTGATCGGCCACTGGGACGGCGAGGAAGAGGCCCGCTGGATCGGCGAGGAGATCGAGGCGCTGGAGAAGGGCACCCGCGGCCTCGACCCGGTGAACCCCGACCACATGGCGATCCTGGTGCGCGCGTCCTTCCAGATGCGCGCCTTCGAGGACCGGTTCCTGACCATCGGCATGCCCTATCGCGTCATCGGCGGCCCGCGCTTCTATGAGCGCAAGGAGATCCGGGACGCCATGGCCTATTTCCGCTGCGTGACCAACCCGGGCGACGGGATGGCGTTCGAGCGGATCGTGAACACCCCCAAGCGGGGCGTGGGCGACAAGGCGCAGTCGACCATCAACGAGTTCAGCCGCGCGAACGAGATCGGCCCCCTCGACGCCACCGCCACCCTGCTGGCCGACGGCGCCTTCAAGGGCAAGGCGGCGAAGTCGCTGGAAGACCTGCTGGCCATGCTCGCCCGCTGGCGTGCGCGGCTGGAAGCGGGGGAGAACCATGTCGAACTCGCCGAGGCGATCCTGGACGAGAGCGGCTATACCGACATGTGGAAGGCCGACAAGTCCCCCGACGCGCCGGGGCGGCTCGAGAACCTCAAGGAGCTGGTGAAGGCCCTGGAGGGGTTCGAGAACCTCGAGGGCTTCCTCGAACATGTCTCCCTGGTGATGGAGAACGAGCAGGAGGACGGCCAGCCCAAGGTCTCGATCATGACGCTGCACGCGGCCAAGGGGCTGGAGTTTCCTTGCGTGTTCCTGCCGGGCTGGGAGGACGGTCTGTTCCCCTCCCAGCGGAGCATGGATGAAAGCGGCCTCGCGGGCCTCGAGGAAGAGCGGCGGCTGGCCTATGTGGGCATCACCCGGGCCGAGAAGCTGTGCACGATCAGTTTCGCGGCCAACCGGGCGATCCACGGGCGCTGGCAATCCGCCCTGCCCTCGCGCTTCATCGACGAGCTGCCGGAGGCGCATGTGGAGGTGTTGACGCCCCCCGGCCTTTACGGCGGCAATTACGGCGCCGCCGGGCATGGCGCGCAGCGCAGCGGCGGGAGCGGCGGCTTCGGCGGCAATTTCGGCGGGGGCGGGAATTTCGGCGGCGGATCGCGGCTGGAGGAGGCGGCGACGCGCTCCGACGCCTACAACTCGCCGGGCTGGAAGCGGATGCAGGCCAATGCCGGGCGCCGCGGGATGCGCGCCCCGACCGAGGCGCGCAACCTGGTGATCGACGCCGAGGCGGTCTGCCCCTTCAACGTCGGCGACCGGGTGTTCCACCAGAAATTCGGCTACGGCACGGTGGAATACGCCGAGGGCGACAAGGTGACGGTGGCGTTCGAGAAGGCGGGCGAGAAGCGCGTCGTGGCGCGGTTCCTGAGCGCGCCGGACGACATCCCGTTCTGATCGGCGCCGGGCGCGGGTTGATTTCATCTCGCTTTCGTTGCAGCGCAATACTGATATGCAACCTGCGCAAACCGTTGCAGGACCATAATTAACCCTGCGAAAGTCCTGTTATTTCGCCGCACCGCATTGAAAAACGGGTGCGCCGCGGCATAGATTGGAGTCATTCCAGATTTCCCGACTCGGCCGCCCCCTCCCCGGGCCGCCGCGTCCCTATCCCGAGGATGATCCGATGCTGAACCGCCGCGTTCCCGACGTCACCTTCCGCACCCGCGTCCGCGACGAGGCCGTCGGCGGCCCGAACCCCTACAAGTGGGAAGACAAGACCACCGCCGACTATTTCGCCGGCAAGCGCGTGGTGATCTTCTCGCTCCCGGGCGCCTTCACCCCCACCTGCTCGACCTTCCAGCTCCCCGATTTCGAGAAGCTGTACCCCGAGTTCCAGGCCCAGGGCATCGACGCCATCTACTGCGTGTCCGTGAACGACGCCTTCGTGATGAACGCCTGGGGCAAGTCCCAGGGCATCCAGAACATCGGCCTGATCCCCGACGGCTCGGGCGAATTCACCCGCAAGATGGGCATGCTGGTCGCCAAGGATAACCTCGGCTTCGGCATGCGCTCCTGGCGCTACGGCGCCGTGGTCAATGACGGCGTGGTCGAGATGTGGTTCGAAGAGCCGGGCTACGCCGACAACTGCGGCGACGACCCCTATGGCGAATCCTCGCCCCAGAACATCCTCGAGGCCCTGAAGGCCGCGAAGGCTGAGAAAGCCGCCTGATATACGGGCGCAGTCGTCCGAAGCGATGACGCGGCGGCCGCGAAGGGACACCTTCGCGGCCGTTTCGCGTTTGCGGGGGGCGGGGAATGTCCGGGGGACCGGGGGTCAGGCGCCGAACGCCTCGACCAGCCAGTCCATCGCCGCCTGCACCCGCCGCGGCGGCGGGGCCGCGGCGGCCCGCGCCCCAGCCGTTCCGGGCCGCATCAGCCACAGCGCGGCGCCGAAGCGGCTCGGGGCCGCTTCCCAGCCCGGCAGCAGGTCCACGAGGCGCCCGGCCGCGAGGTCCTCCTCCACCAGCCAGTCGGCGAGGGCGGCGGGGCCCAGCCCCTCCACCGCCGCCCGGCGCAAGGCGGCGGCGGAGCTGAGCGCCAGCGGGCCGGAGACCGGGATCCGCCGGATCGCCTCGCCGGGGCGGCGCAGGCTCCAGGCGTCGCGCAGCCCGGCCATGGCATAGAGGAGGCAATCGACGCCGCGCAGCGCCTCGGGCCCGTCCACGGCGCGCCCCGCGGCCCAGGCGGGCGCGGCGCAGACCAGGTGCCGCACCGGGCGCAGGCGGGTGGCGGGGCCCTCCGGCTCCGGCCCCAGCCGCAAGGCCAGGTCCATCCCCGCGGCGGCCAGGTCCAGCGGCGCGTCGGTCAGCGACAGCTCCACCGACAGGCCCGGATGCCGCGCCCGCAGCGCGCCCAGCCGCGGCGCCAGCGCCCATTCCCCGAAGGCGGTCGAGGCGGTGATCCGCACAACGCCCGCGACGCCGCCCGCGCCCCGCCCCTGCCCCGCGATCTCGGCCCGCGCGGCGTCGAGCGCATCGAGCGCCGCCTCCGCGCCCTCCAGCAGCCGCGCGCCCTCGGCGGTCAGCGACATCGACCGCGTGGTCCGGTGCAAGAGCCGCGCGCCCGCCGCCCGCTCCAGCCCCGCGATGCGGCGCGAGAGGGTCGAGGCCTCCATCCCCAGTTCCGCCGCCGCCGCCGCGATGCCGCCGCGGCGGGCGACCACGGCGAAGCGGCGCAGGTCCTCCAGCTCCATTGCTGCGCCCCTCGCATGAATTCCGTGCCATACCTGCCATTTGTCAGGGGCGCGCGGCGGGCTACAAGTCCTTCCGAGGCAAGAACGACGAACGGAGCGAGCCATGGACCCCATCGACCTGACCGGCAAGGTCGCCCTGATCACCGGCGCGAGCCGCGGCATCGGCGCGGCCGCGGCCTGGAGCCTGGCCGAGGCCGGGGCCTCGGTCGTCCTGACCGCCCGCAGCGCGCCCGAGATCGAGGCGCTGGCGGCCGAGCTGCGCGCCGCGGGCTACGCCGCGCTCGCCGTCCCCTGCGACGTGAGCGACTACGCCGCCGTGGAAGCCGCGGTGAAGGCGACGACGGCCACGTTCGGGCGGCTGGACATTCTTCTGAACAATGCCGGGCTGATCGACCCGATCGCGCGGCTGGTGGACAGCGACCCGGCGGGCTGGACCAGGGTGATCGACGTCAACGTCAACGGCGTCTACCACGGCATCCGCGCCGCGGCCCCGGCGATGGTCGATGGCGGGATCGTCATCAACATCTCCTCGGGCGCGGCGACCGGGAACCTCGAGGGGTGGACGCATTACTGCGCCTCGAAGGCCGCGGTGCTGTCGCTGACCCGCGGCGCGGACCTGGAGCTGAAGGGACGCGGGATCCGGGTCGTCGGCCTGTCGCCCGGCACCGTCGCCACCCAGATGCAGCGGGAGATCAAGGCGAGCGGCATCAACCCGGTCTCGAAGCTGGAATGGGAGGACCACATTCCCCCCGAATGGGTCGGCAAATGCGTGGTCTGGCTCTGCGGCGACGCGGGCGAAGAGCACGCGGGCGGCGATGTGAGCCTGCGCGCCGACGCGGTGCGCGACGCGCTGGGGCTGCCGCGGCAGTGACGGCGCCCTCCGCGCCATGCCGAAACGCGAAAGGGCGCGGCCTCGGCCGCGCCCTTTTGCATGTCGCCCGGAAGAAGGCCGATCAGGCCGCGTGGGCGCCGTCGGCCAGCTCCTTGACGAAGGCCAGCACGTCGGCGGGCGCGTCGCCGCGGCCGATCCGGTCGACGATGGCCGAGCCGACCACCGAGCCGTCCGCCACCGCCGCGATGTCCCGGGCGCGCTCGGCCGTCTTGATGCCGAAGCCGACGCAGACCGGCAGCCCGCCGCCGGCGCGGATGCGCTCGACCTCGGGGGCCACCGCGGCGGCCGAGGCCTCGGCCGAACCGGTGATCCCGGTGATCGAGACGTAGTAGACGAACCCGGACGTGTTCTGCAGCACCTTCGGCAGGCGCGCGTCATCGGTCGTCGGGGTCGCGAGACGGATGAAGTTCAGGCCCGCGGCCTGGGCCGGGATGCAGAGCTCCTCGTCCTCTTCCGGCGGCAGGTCGACCACGATCAGCCCGTCGACGCCCGCTTCCTTCGCCTCCTCCAGGAAGGCGTCCACGCCCTTGGAATAGATCGGGTTGTAATAGCCCATGAGCACGATGGGGGTCGTGTCGTCGACGGCGCGGAAGTCGCGCACCATCTGCAGGGTCTTGTTCAGCGTCATGCCCGCTTCGAGCGCGCGCTGGCCGGCCAGCTGGATCGCCGGGCCGTCGGCCATCGGGTCGGTGAAGGGCATCCCGAGCTCGATGATGTCGGCGCCCGCTTCGGGCAGCCCCTTCACCACTTCGAGGCAGCGGTCATAATCCGGGTCGCCCGCCATGACGAAGGCGACGAACGCCTTGCGGCCCTCGTCCGAGAGACGCTGGAAGGTGGCGGGAATGCGCGACATCGGAACTCTCCGTCGATGGACCGGGGGCTGGAAAGCGCCGCCCGGGCAGGCTCGTCAGGTTGGAAAAGGGGCGCCCGCAGGCAGGCGCCCCCCTTTGTCGATCACTCGTCGTTCGAGCGGAAGTATTTCTTCTCGCGCGGGCGGCCGTCATAGCCGCGGTCGCCGCCGCGGTCGTCCCAGCCGCCGCGCTGCGGGCGGTCGCCCCGGTCGCCGCCCTTGTTCCAGCCGCCGCGGTCGCCGCGGTCGCCGCCCTTGTTCCAGCCGCCGCGGTCGCCGCCACGGTCGCCGCGATCGCCGCCCTTGTTCCAGCCGCCGCGATCGCCGCCCTTGTTGAACCCGCCGCGGTCGCCGCCGCGCCCGCCGAAGCCGCCGCGGTCGCCGCCGCGCTCGTTCTCACGGGCTTCCCACTTGTTCAGCAGCGCCTCGTGGAAGGTGTCGCGGCCGACCTTGCCCTCGTGGCACCAGACCACCGAGACGGCCTCGTCCTCGAAGGATTCAACAGCCATGCGCATGGAGCCGGAGATGAGGACCACCATGTCCCCGATTTCAAATTTGGACACGTAACGTTCCGCCTTGTCTTGCCGCCCCGCCGGAACCTTGCCGCGGGGCCGTGATTGCGCGCCGGATCCGCGGCGGCTCGGTCTGATCGGGGTCAGGCGCGGGCGTGTCCCGCCATCCTCCCCGGCTCCCTCGTCATGGGGTCTGTCGCCCCGTCTTGAACCGCCCCGGCGCATCTCGCCGGGAAACGGTCATTCCATCTCGGCGCCGAGCGCG
This sequence comes from Rhodovulum sp. DZ06, assembly GCF_050586345.1. Lineage (NCBI taxonomy): Bacteria > Pseudomonadati > Pseudomonadota > Alphaproteobacteria > Rhodobacterales > Paracoccaceae > Rhodovulum > Rhodovulum sp. DZ06. Next base: position 98,739 of record NZ_JBOCEF010000005.1, on the reverse strand, counting down.
TCGGCCACCGTGAAGATGTCTTTGTCGCCGCGCCCGCACATGTTCATGATCAGGTGCTGGTCGGCGGGCATGGTGGGCGCGAGCTTGGCCACGTGCGCGAGCGCGTGGGACGGCTCCAGCGCCGGGATGATGCCCTCGGTCTCGCAGCACAGCTGGAAGGCGTCGAGCGCCTCCTTGTCAGTGACCGAGACATATTCCACGCGGCCCGAATCGTTGAGCCAGGCGTGCTCCGGCCCAATGCCCGGATAGTCGAGACCGGCGGAGATCGAGTGCCCCTCGATGATCTGCCCGTCCTCGTCCTGCAAGAGGTAGGTGCGGTTGCCGTGGAGGACGCCCGGGCGGCCGCCGGTCAGGGACGCGGCATGCTCCATCCGGTCGTCGACGCCGTGGCCGCCCGCCTCGACCCCGATGATGCGCACCGAGGAATCGTCGAGGAACGGGTGGAACAGGCCCATGGCGTTCGAGCCGCCGCCGATGCAGGCGACGATGGCGTCGGGCAGGCGGCCGTCATTGCGCGACATGAACTGCTCGCGCGCTTCCTTGCCGATGATCGACTGGAAGTCGCGGACCATGGCCGGGTACGGGTGCGGACCGGCGACGGTGCCGATGCAGTAGAAGGTGTCGGCGACATTGGTCACCCAGTCGCGCAGCGCCTCGTTCATCGCGTCCTTGAGGGTGCCGCGGCCCGAGGTGACGGGGACGACTTCGGCCCCGAGCAGCTTCATGCGGAACACGTTGGGCTTCTGGCGCTCCACGTCGGTGGCGCCCATGAAGACCACGCATTTCAGCCCGAAGCGCGCGCAGACGGTGGCGGTGGCCACGCCGTGCTGGCCGGCGCCGGTCTCGGCGATGATGCGGGTCTTGCCCATGCGGCGGGCCAGCAGGATCTGCCCCAGCACGTTGTTGATCTTGTGCGCGCCGGTGTGGTTCAGCTCGTCGCGCTTGAGCCAGACCTGGGCGCCGCCGAAGCGTTCGGTCAGGCGCGGCGCGAAATAGAGCGGCGACGGGCGGCCCACGTAATGGGTCCACAAATCGTCCATCTCGGCCCAGAAGGTCGGGTCGGTCTTGGCCTTCTCGTACTCGGCTTCGAGCGAGAGGATCAGCGGCATCAGCGTCTCGGACACGAAGCGGCCGCCATAGATGCCGAAGCGGCCCTTCTCGTCGGGGCCGGTGCGGTAGCTGTTGAGGCCGTCTGCGGTCATGAGGCTCACCTGGGATCTTCTGGACGCACGGGGAAGGGCGCGGCCGGTCGGGCCGCGCGCGTGAACCCGCCTCTTACGCCGAAACGCGGGCCGCGTCCATGGGAACCGCACAGGGTGAGACGCGGTCGGGGAGGAGGGAATTGCGCGCGCCGCGGGTCGGCGAGGCGGGCGGCGGACCAGCGGGCGCGCAGGGGCGCGGCGGTCAGCAGGTCGGGGTTGGCCGACAGGAAGGCGTCGGCGTCCTGCCCCGGCGCCGCGCGTCCGGCCACGCGTCCGGCCACGGGGGGGCGGCCAGGCGAAGGGGAGCGCGGCGGAGCATGTCTCCGGCGCGCGCGGCTTGACCGAACGCCCGTGCAGGCGCAGCATTCTCTTATTTCAAGACCGGAGGCCGATAATGAGAGCCCTTGCGATCCGACCCGCCGCCGCCTTCCCCTTCGCCGCCCTCACCTGCGCCGCGCTCGCCGCGTCCCCGGCCCTGGGCGCCGGGTTCGACGGGAAGACGGTGGCGTTCCAGCATATTTTCCACGCCACCCCCTTCTTCGTGCAGGACATCACCGGCGGTCCGGGGGTGGAGGTGGCCGAATACTACAGCCTCGACCTCGACGGCGTGTTCTTCGAGGTGCAGCTCAACCCGCTCAACACCTTCGACCCGAACCAGGGCTTCAACGGGCCGGTGCTGACCGACGCCTACAACGCGCTGCCCGACATCCTCAGCGTCAAGCTGGTCTGGAGCACCTTCCAGAACACGCCCCTCGTCACCTGGACCGCGAACCAGATCGAGGCGGATCTCAGCCAGACGGGCGGGATCTCGGGCGCGGGCGCGCGCTTCGTGGTCACCTTCGGCCCCGAGGCGGACGTGCCGCTTCCCGCGGGCGGCGCGCTGGCGCTCACGGGACTGGCCGCGCTGGCCGCCGCCGCGCGCCGGCGGCGCGCTCGGCCCGCTCAGCCCAGCTCGGCGTAGACCGCGGCCTCCACGTCGGACAGAAGCTGCGCCGCGCCCGGCTCCATGAAGGGCAGGTGCTGCATCATCAGCACCGCGCAGATCCCCGAGGCCGGGTCGACCCAGAAATGGGTGTTCATCAGCCCCGCCCAGCCGTTCGACCCGGCCCGGCGGCGGCCCGGCACGTCCTGGTTCACCCGCATCGCCATCAGCGAATGCGACTTGGCGATGCCGGGGAAGAAGTCGATATCCGCCGAGGCGAGGCGGCTGACCGATTTGAAGGGCGGGATCAGCAGCGGGTCGGTGTGATCGCCGAGGAGCACCTCCACCCCTTCCTCGGACAGCACCCTTGCGCCGTCCAGCGCGCCCTTGTTCAGCAGCATCCGCAGGAAGCGCAGGTAGTCCGGCGCCGTGCCATAGAGCGCCTGCCCCATGCACCAGACCTCGGGCTGTTCGGGCGGGCCCGCGTCGATCGGCGCGAAGCCGTCCTCGCCGCGGGCGCAGGACGCCACCAGCCGCCCCGACATCTCGGGCGAGCATTCCACCGAGGTCGAGCTCATCCCCAGCGGGGCCAGCACCTCGCGCGCCAGGAACCCGTCGACCCGCTCGCCCGAGGCTTCCTCGATCACCCGGCCGAGCCAGTCGGTCGAGACGCCGTAGCCGAAGCGCGTGCCGGGATCGAAGGCCAGCGGGTAGGCGCGGAAGCTGTCGCGCGCGCCGACGCCCATCCCCGGCAGGCCCGAGGCCTTGAGGTAGCGGCGCTGCTCGGCGCTCCACATCTCGTAGACCGGGCCGGCGGTGTGGGTCATCAGCTGCCGCACCGTGGCGCGGGAGGCGGCGGGGCGCAGGATCGGCGTCTCGCCGTCGAAGCCCTCGAGCACCTGCAAATCGTCGAAGTCCGGCAGCAGCTCGCCCACCGGCCCGTCGAGGTCGAGCGAGCCTTCCTCGACCAGCCGCATCGCCGCCACCGAGGCCACCGCCTTGGTCATCGAGAACAGCCGGAACGTGGCGTCGAGGCCCATCGCAGGGCCGCGCGGGCCGCGCCGCCCATGGGCCGAGGCATGAACCGTCCCCGAGCTGTCGCCGACCATGACGACCGCGCCCGGGGCGGCGCCCCCGGCGATCGCCGCCTCGACAAAGTCCTGCACAGACCGCATCACGCTCTCCCGCTCTCCTCACGCGCGTCAAACGGTAGCAGGGGGGCGCGGCCGTGGCAAAGGCGTCCGGCGGATTCGGGAAAGGCGTTCAGCCCTTTGCCTCCGCGGCGCCCGCGGCGGCGCCGGTCGCGGCGGCGATGAAGGTGCGGATCAGGGCGGGGTCCTTGACGCCCGGGGCGCTCTCGACGCCCGAGGAGACGTCGAGCTGCCGCGCCCCGGTCAGGCGCACCGCCTCGGCCGCGTTCGCGGGGGTCAGGCCGCCCGCGAGCATCCAGGGCAGCGCCCAGCGCCGCCCCGCCACCAGCCGCCAGTCGAAGGCGAGCCCGTTGCCGCCGGGCAGGTCCGCGCCCTTCGGGGCCTTGGCGTCCACCAGCACCTGGTCGCAGACGGGCGCATAAGTCGCGATGGCGGCGAGGTCGGCTTCCTCGCGCACGCCGACGGCCTTCATCACCGGCAGCCCGTAGCGGGCGCGCAGGATGGCGACGCGGCGCGGGTCCTCGGACCCGTGAAGCTGCAGCATGTCGAGGGGGACGCGGTCCATGATCGCATCCAGCGTCGCGTCGTCGGCATTGACCGTCAGGGCGACCTTGGCGATGCCGGGGGGAACCTCGGCGGCCAGCGCGGCGGCCTGGTCCACGGTCACGTTGCGGGGGCTTTTCGCGAAGAACACGAAGCCGAGATAGGCCGCGCCGGCGTCCACGGCGGCGTCCCGCGCCCCGGCCGAGTTGATCCCGCAGATTTTCACGCGCATGGCTCTCCGCCCCTTCCGTCCCGGTTGCGGGGTTCATCTGCGCAGAGGGGCGGGCCGGGTCAACCCCCTGCCCCGCTGCGCCCGCGCGGGGCGGCCGGGCTTGGGGGGCGCAGGGCCCCCGCGCCGCCCGGCCGCGCGGCCCTGTCGGGCCGCCTGCGCCCCGCCCCCGCCGGAACGCGAAACGGCGGCCCCGTGGGACCGCCGCTTCTCGTCTCGCGTCTCGTCTCGCCCGGGGGCCGCCCGCTCAGGCGTGCTTGATCCCGAGGATGTCGTCATCCTCTTCGCCCGCCTTGCGCGCCAGCCGCTTGACCTCGCGGTCCAGCTTGGCCGCCTCGCGCTTGTAGGCGCGCTCGTTCTTGCGGTGATAGCTCTCGCGCAGGGCCTCGAGCACCAGGCCCACGATCACCCCCAGGAACAGCGCCGCGAACAGCCACACGAACAGCGGCATGGTGAACGAGGTCGGGAACCCGAGGTCGATATCGACCGGCAGCAGGTTGAGCGTCGCGCTCGCGCGGTTCGCCACCGCAAGCACCACCAGCGCGATGGCCACCAGCGCCAGGAAGAGGATTTTCAGAAGTCGCATGTTTCCGCCCTTTGGGTCGCCGCGCGGCCGGGCCTCGGCCCCGATCCGCGCCGCGACGGCTGTCAGTCGTCGTCGTCGTCGTCCCCGTCGTCGTCCGGCAGCTTGTCGTTGAGCCGCAGCCGCAGCTCCTTGCCCGTCTTGAAGAAGGGCACGTGCTTTTCCGGGACCGGCACGGATTCGCCCGTGCGGGGGTTGCGGCCCATCCTCGCCTCCCGCTTCTTCACCGAGAAGGCGCCGAAACCGCGCAGTTCCACCCGGTCGCCATTGGACAGCGCCGTGGCGATCTCCTCGAACAGCGACGACACGATCCGCTCCACGTCCCGGTGGTACAGGTGCGGGTTCTCTTCCGTCAGCCGCTGGATCAATTCGGACTTGATCACGACGCTCCCCTCCGTCTTCTACGCTTTCGCAGCGGCCCGCAACGGCAAGCCCCCCCAATGAGTTAGGGGCAGTATCGCCGGGCGCGGGCGGCTTGTCACCGCCCTAATATGCCCGAATCGCAGGGAAAATCGCCGCGAAAGCCGGTTTCGGCGGGTCAGGGGAGCACGGCCATCAGCCGCCGCCCCATCAGCGCGCGCTGCGCGGGCATGGGGAGGGTTTCGGGATCGAGCACCGATTCGGGGGTCCCAAAGCCGACCTGGCCGAGCAGCAGGCGCAGCAGCATCGGCTCCTCCTCCTCCTCGATCTCGGCGTCGAGAACGGGCGACGTCACCGCGTGCTCCGCCTCCAGCCACGCCGCCGCCTCGGCCTCGCCGCCGAGCGCGTCGATCAGCCCGGCCTCCAGCGCCATGCGCCCCGACATCACCCGCCCGTCGGCCACGGCGTCGAGCGCCGCGCCCGAAAGGCCCCGGCGCTCGGCCACCAGCCCGCGGAACCAGGCGTAGCCGTCGGCGATCATCGCGCGGTGGATCTCCAGCGCCGCCTCCGGCGTCTCGCCGAACGGGGACGGCTCGGCCTTCAGCGGCGAGCTCTTGAGCTCGTGCATCTCCACGCCGATCTTGTCCATCAGCCCGTCGAGCTTGGGGTACTGCATGATCACGCCGATCGAGGCGGTCATGGTGTTGCCGCGCGCGAAGATCCGGTCGGCGCCCAGCGCGGCGATGTAGCCGCCCGAGGCCGCGACCTCGCCCAGCACCGCGACGACCGGCTTGTCCTCGGCCAGTTTGCGCAGGTTCTGGAACAGGATCTCGGAGCCGGTCACCGTGCCGCCGGGGCTGTCGATGCGCAGCAGCACCGCCTCGACGTCGTCATCCCCGGCCAGTTCGGCCAGCAATTCCTCGCGCGCCGGGTCCGAGGCGAGCAGCCCCGTCAGCCAGACCCGCGCCACGTGCGGCCCGCGCGGGGCGTGCGGCTCGGGGCCCGCGGCGCCGAGGATCGCGATGAACACGACCACGGCGAAGACCCGCCAGAAGGTCACCCCCTCCCAAATTCGTGAGAGGATGCGCATCAACGGCGAAGGGCGCCGCTCATCGCGGCGCCCCCCATCGTTTTCGTCCCAGGGACCGGTCACTGGCCGATCACTCGTCCGAGCCCTGCTTCAGGGCGGCGGAGAGGATGTCGCCGAGCGACGCGCCGGAGTCGGACGACCCGTACTGCTGCACGGCTTCCTTCTCCTCGGCGATCTCGCGGGCCTTGATCGACAGGCCCAGGCGGCGGGCCGACTTGTCGATATTGGTGATCCGCGCATCGACCGAGTCGCCGACATTGAAGCGCTCGGGGCGCTGGTCGGCACGGTCGCGGGCCAGGTCGGAGCGACGGATGAACGACTTGAAGCCGGCGTGCTCCACCTCGATCCCGCCGTCCTCGATGGCGGTCACGGTGCAGGTCACGACCTCGCCGCGCTTCATGCCGGCGACGGCGCCGGTGAAGCTGTCGTCGCCAAGCTGCTTGACGCCGAGCGAGATGCGCTCTTTCTCCGGGTCCACGTCGAGCACCACGGCCTTGACCATGTCGCCCTTCTTGTACTCCTGGATCGCCTGCTCGCCGGGGGTGTTCCAGTCCAGGTCGGACAGGTGCACCATGCCGTCGATGTCGCCCTCGAGGCCGATGAACAGACCGAATTCGGTGATGTTCTTGACCTCGCCCTCGACCTCGGTGCCGGCCGGGAACGCCTCGGAGAAGTTGTCCCAGGGGTTCTTCATGCACTGCTTGAGGCCGAGCGAGATGCGGCGCTTGACCGGATCCACGTCGAGCACCATGACCTCGACCTCCTGGGAGGTGGAGACGATCTTGCCCGGGTGGACGTTCTTCTTGGTCCAGGACATCTCGGAGACGTGCACGAGGCCCTCGACGCCCGGCTCCAGCTCGACGAACGCGCCGTAGTCGGTGATGTTGGTCACGCGGCCCGGCAGCTTGGCGCCGGCCGGGTACTTCGCCTCGACACCCTCCCACGGATCGGCCTGAAGCTGCTTCATGCCGAGCGAGATGCGGTGGGTTTCCTTGTTGATCTTGATCACCTGGACCTTGGCGGTCTCACCGATGTTCAGGATCTCGGACGGGTGGTTCACACGGCGCCAGGCCATGTCGGTGACGTGCAGCAGGCCGTCGACGCCCCCGAGGTCGACGAACGCGCCGTAATCGGTGATGTTCTTGACCACGCCCTCGACGATGTCGCCCTCGGACAGGCGCGCCACGACCTCGGCGCGCTGCTCGGCGCGGCTCTCTTCGAGCACGGCGCGGCGCGACACCACGATGTTGCCGCGGCGGCGGTCCATCTTGAGGATCTGGAACGGCTGGGGCTGGCCCATCAGCGGGGTGACGTCGCGCACCGGGCGCACGTCGACCTGGGAGCCGGGCAGGAAGGCCACGGCGCCGCCGAGATCGACGGTGAAGCCGCCCTTGACGCGGTTGAAGATCACGCCCTCGACGCGCTCGTCCTTCTCGAACGCCTTCTCGAGGCGATCCCAGGCTTCCTCGCGGCGGGCCTTGTCACGCGACAGCACGGCTTCGCCGCGGGCGTTCTCGACGCGCTCGAGATAGACCTCGACCTCGTCGCCGACGTTGATTTCGGCGTCGTGACCGGGCTTGGCGAATTCCTTCAGCTCGACACGGCCTTCCATCTTGTAGCCGATGTCGATGAGCGCCGAGCCGTTGTCGACGGCGAGGACGCGGCCGCGGACGACCGAGCCTTCTTCAGGGGTGACGAGTTCGAAGGTCTCGTTGAGGAGGGCTTCGAACTCCTCCATGGATGCGGACGACATGTGAGTGCAGTACTCCGTAAGATCGTTTTTCGGGCCTGCCGGTTGGGTCCGGCGGTCTTTCAGACATTTGGATGGCGAAGGCACGAAACCGGACCCGCCCGCCGGAAGCTTTCCAGCGGCGCAGGCCCGTGTCCGGCGCGGCGGCCTCAGGCCCGGGGCAGACGCCCCGCGACCAGCTCGACCGCCTTCGCGATGGCGGCGTCTATACTCAAATCGGTCGTGTCGAGCAAGAGCGCGTCCACCGCGGCCCGCATCGGGGCCTGGTCGCGGGCGGCGTCGCGGGCGTCGCGGCGGCGCAGGTCGTCGAGCACCTGGTCGAAGGTGACGTCCTCACCCTTGCCGGTCAGCTCGGCGTGGCGGCGGGCGGCGCGGGTGGCGTCATCCGCCGTCACGTAAAGCTTCGCCTCGGCCGCGGGGCAGATCACGGTGCCGATGTCGCGCCCGTCGAGGACCGCGCCCCCGGGACGGCGGGCGAAGTCGCGCTGGAAGTCGAGCAGGGCTGCGCGCACCGCGGGGATGGCGGCCACTTTCGACGCCGCTTCCCCGGCCGCGCCGCTGCGCAGCCCCTCGGCCTTCAGGTCCAGCGCGGTGAGCGAGCGGGCGGCGTAGGCGGCGTCCGATTCGTCGAACCCCTCGCCCGCCGCCAGCCGCGCCTTCATGCCGGTGGCGCGGTAGAGCAGCCCGGTGTCGAGATGCACGAAGCCGAAGCGTTCGGCCAGCGCGCGGGCGATGGTCCCCTTGCCCGCGGCGGCGGGGCCGTCGAGCGCGACGGTGAAGCGGACGGGGGCGGCGGCAGGGGCGGCGGCGGGTTCGGTCATTCGGGCCTCCAGGGCTTGGCGTCCGAGGCGAGATCGCCGTATTCCCAGCGCGGCGCGGCCTCGCTGTCGGGGATCTCCTCCCAGTCGCCCTTGTCGGCGCAATAGATGTGGCCGGTCAGCGCCAGCCCGGTCTCGCCGTCCAGCATCCCCAGCGCGACGGAAATGTTGGGCGAGCTCTCCAGCTTCCAGAACATCTGGCTGCCGCAGGTCGGGCAGAAGCCGCGGCGGGCGCCGGGCGAGGAGGTGTACCAGCGGACCTCGCCCTCGATGGTCACCTCGGCCTCGGGGCAGCGGCCCGAGACGACGTGGTTGCCGGTCGCCTTGCGGCACTGGCCGCAATGGCAGGCAACGGGGTTGTGCAGCGTGTCGGCGACGGTGACGCGCACCGCGCCGCAGAGGCAGGATCCCTTGAGCATCAGGCGGCCTCCGGTTCATCGAGCGACGCGCCGAGGGCGGCCATCAGCGGGCGGAAGCCGGGGAAGGACGTGGCGATCGGCCCGGCGTCGTCCACCGTCACGGCGGTCTTCGCGGCGCAGCCGAGCACCAGGAAGGACATGGCGATGCGGTGGTCGAGCCGCGCCTCGACGGTCGCGCCGCCGGGGACGTCGCCCGCAAGGCCGTGCACGGTCATCGTGTCGGCGGTCTCCTCCACCGTCACGCCGCAGGCCTCCAGGCCCCGGGCCATCGCGTCGATGCGGTCCGATTCCTTCACCCGCAGCTCCTTGACCCCCAGCATCACGGTCTTGCCGGTCGCGAAGGCGGCGACGGCCGACAGAACGGGGTATTCGTCGATCATCGAGGCGGCGCGCTCGGGCGGCACCTCGACCCCGTGCAGCTCGGAATGGCGGGCGACGAGGTCGGCCACCGGCTCGCCCCCCTCCTCGCGCTCATTCTCGAACACCAGGTCCGCGCCCATCTCCCGCAGCGTGGTGTAGAGCCCGGCGCGGGTGGGGTTGAGGGACACGTTCGGCACCCGCACCTCGGAGCCCGGCGTGATCAGCGCGGCGCAGATCGGGAAGGCGGCCGAGGACGGGTCGCGCGGCACGGCGATCTCGCACGGCTTCAGCTCGGGCTGGCCGGTCAGGCGAATGCGGCGGCCGCCCTCGATCTCGATGACCTCCACCTCGGCGCCGAAGCCGCGCAGCATCCGCTCGGTGTGGTCGCGCGTGCGCTCGCCCTCGATCACCTCGGTGATTCCGGGCACGTTGAGGCCGGCGAGCAGCATCGCCGATTTCACCTGCGCCGAGGGCGTGTCCATGGCGTAGGTCACCGGCCCCGGCGCGGCGGCGCCGACCAGCGCCAGCGGCAGGCGGCCATGCGACCGGCCAACGGCGCGGGCGCCGAAATTGGACAGCGGGATGGTGACGCGGCCCATGGGGCGGGAGCGCAAGCTGGCGTCGCCGGTGAAGATCGCGGTCAACGGCGAGGTCGCCACCGCCCCCATGATCAGCCGCACGCCGGTGCCGGAGTTGCCGCAGTCGATCACGTCCTCGGGTTCCTTGAACCCGCCGACGCCGACGCCGCTCACGCGCCAGGCGCCGGGCCCGTCGCGAACCACCTCGGCCCCGAGGGCCTGCATCGCCTTGCCGGTGTCGAGCACGTCCTGCCCTTCGAGCAGGCCGGTGATCTTCGTCTCGCCGACCGTCATCGCGCCCAGGATCAGCGCGCGGTGCGAGACCGACTTGTCGCCCGGGATCTCGACCGTGCCGCGCAGGGGGCCGGACGGGGCGGCGGCGAGGGGGGCCTTGGGGCCGGAATGGGACATCTCGGGGTCTCCGTGGGGGCAGGCGTTGCGCGGGGAACGGGCCGGGCGCAGGTGTAGCGGGGCGGGCCGGGTGCGTAAAGAAGGGCGGGCGGCGCGGGCGGGCGGCGCGGGGGCGGGGCGTAAAGAAGGGCGGACGGCGGGTCGGGGGCGGGGGCGCCCCGCTCCCGCCCCGATCGGCGCGCAGAAAATGGGGGAATCGCCCCATCGCCCCGGCGGCCATGCGCGGCGATATGCTGGCGGCGCGCGTCCCCTTGCGGCGCGCCGCCGTGCCGACAGATGACCACGGAGACGCCGATGCCCCGCCCCGACGCCCCTGCCCGCCTTCCCGCCCCCTGTGGCGCACCCCGTGGCGCCCCCCGTGGCGCACCCTGTGACGCGCCCCTTCGCGCGCCGCGTCGCGCCCCCCTTTGCCCGCGCGGCCCCGGCGCCCTCGCCGCGCCGCTGCTTTCGGCCGCGCTTCTGTGCGCCGCCCCGCCCCCGGCGGCGCGCGCGCAGGAGGCCCCCGCCCCCGCCGTCACCCGCATCGAGATCGGGCAGAGCGGCGTCGCGCGCTACACCCTCTCGGCCCCCGGCGTCTCCGGCGACCGGCTGGCCTTCCAGGTCCCCGAGGACGCGGCCCATGACGTGCTCGCTTCCCTGGTCGTGCGCGACCCGGCGGGGGGCGTGGTGGACCTTCAGACCGACACCCCCGGCGCCCGCGGCGAGGCGCTGCGCGGCTCGCCCTTCTCGGGCGGGCTGCCGGGCGATGCCGAGGACCTGCTGCGCGCGCTGAGCGGCGAGGAGGTCACGCTGGCGGACGAGGACCGCTCGGTCGCCGGCCGGGTCCTGTCGGTCGCGCGCCGCACGGTGGTGGAAGACGGGGTGGAGCTGTCCCTTCCCGTCGCGCTGCTGCTGGCGGACGGGATGGCGGTGGAGGTCCCGATCCGCCCCGGCCTGCGCATCACCTTCCCCGAGGCGGCCGCGGCGAAGCTGGAGGCCGGGCTGCTGGCGGGGCGGGTCGACGCCGGGCGGCGGCGCTTCGACCTGCGCCTCTCGGACGGGGCCGCGCGGGCGGTGGAGCTGAGCTATGTCACCGAGGCGACGGCGTGGAAGAATTCCTGGCGGCTCTTGCTCGATGAAGGGCGCCTGCAGGGCTGGGCGGTGCTGGAGAACGTCTCGGGCGAGGATTGGGAGGGCGTCGCGCTGACCCTGACCACCGGCGCGCCGGTGGCCTATCGGCGCGACCTGCTGGACCCGCTGCGGGTGGCGCGGCAGGACCCGCCCTCGGACGCGCCCGTGCAGGTGCTGGCCAAGGCCGACCGCACGCGGCTGCAGAGCATGGGGCTGAGCGCGGGCTTCAGCGCCGCCGCCCCCGCGCCGATGGCGGTCGAGGCGGACATGGCGCGGGCCGAGCTGTCGGGCGCCGCGCAGGCGGGACAGGCGTTCTCCGAAGGGGGCGCGCTGCGCTACGCGATGCCGGTCCCGGTGACGCTGCCCGCGGGGCGCACGGCGAACCTTCTCTATCTCGACCTGCCGATCGCGCCCGAGATCCGCGGGTTGCACCAGCCCGCGCGGCGCGGCGGGCCGCCGGTGCTGCTGGCGGCCTCGATCACCTCGGACCAGGCGCTGACCTCGGGGCTGGTCTCGGTCCAGGACGCGCGCGGCTTCGTCGGCGACGCGCCCTTCGCCGGGATGCCCGCGGGGCAGACGCGCCTTCTGCCCTATGCCGCCGCGCTGGGGGCCGAGGTGCGCACCGAGGTGGAGGTGACCTTCGGCTACGCCAACCTCGCCCTCGCCGGGGACCGGCTGGCGCTGGACCAGGACGAGCTGATCCGCACCGCCTACACCGCCGAGCTGCCGGAGGGGGTGGACCTGTTCACCGTCGATCACCCGCGCCGCGGGCGCCTCGTGGACACGAACGGCGAGGTCGACCCGCGCGACGACCTGCGCCGGATCACCGTCGCGGCGTCGGACGGCGCGGCGGAGCTGTGGGTGACCGAGCGCGCCGGGTCGCGCCGCACGATCCCGTTCGGCGCGGCGCAGCTGTCGAACCTCGTGGCCGAGATCGACGCGGGCCGGGCCGAGGCGCCGGAGGAGATCGCCGCGACCCTGCGCGACGCGGCGGGACTGGCCGAGCGGGTGGAGCGGCTCGAGGCCGACGCTCGCCGGGCGCAGGACCGCTACGCCGCCCTCGGGACAGAGCAGGCGCGGCTGCGCGAGAACCTGCGCAGCGTGACCCAGGGGGCGCTGCGGGAGCGGTACCTCGCGGCGCTGGACCGGACCGAGACCGAGATCGCCGGGGTGCTGAAGGCGGTGGATGACGCGCGGGCCGAGCAGGAGCGGCTGCGCGGCGCCTTCCGCGACCTGCTGCGGTAAGGCCGCAGGGGCCCGCCGCGGGCGCGCCCCCGCCGCCGGGCGTCGGCGCCGGGGGGGCAGCGCCGGGCCGCGCGCGGGCGGGCGAGCGGGGGGCCTTGCGCCTCCCCGAGCCCGGCCGCTCCGCCCGCCGGACGCCCCGCCCCGGCCCCGACCCCGGCACCGGCCCGCGCGCCTGCCCGGACGTGGGGAGGATGCGGCCGCTCAGGGGGGACAAGCCCCCCGTTCGCGGCCGCAGGCGGCGGGACGCCGCCGGGCGCGTGCGGGACCGTTCCACCGAAACGCGAAGGGGCGGCGCCAGGCGGCGCCGCCCCTTCGTCATCAAGCGCCACGCGCTTACTTCCGGCGGAAGCGCAGGTAGCAGGGCGTGCGCCCCTCGCGCAGGGCCTTCGCCTCGTAGCGCGTGCGCACCCAGCCCTCCCAGGGCTCATTCCAGTCGCCCGGCCGCTCGGCCAGCCACTCGAACGCCGGGTGATCGAAGGCGGCGGCCAGCGAGTGGCGCGCATAGTCGGGGATGTCCGTCGCCACCCGCAGCTCGGCCCCCGGCCGCAGGACGGTCGCCAGCTGGTCGAGATTGTCCGGGTTCATGAAGCGCCGCTTGTGGTGGCGGGTCTTGGGCCAGGGGTCGGGGTACAGCAGGAACGCCCGGTCCATCGAGCCCGCGGGCAGCACGTCCATCAGGTCGCGCGCGTCCCCGGCATGGACGCGCACGTTCTCGATCCCCCGGTCGGTCATGTGCGAGAGCAGCATGGCGACGCCGTTGATGAAGGGCTCGCAGCCGATCACGCCGACATCCGGGTTCGCCTCGCCCACGCCCAGCATGTGCTCGCCGCCGCCGAAGCCGACCTCGAGCCAGATCTCCCGCGGGGGGGTCTTGAACATGGCCGCCGGGTCGATCTGCTTGCGCTCGGGGTTGTCGGCCCAGGTGACGTTCGGCACGGCGACCTCGGCCAGCGTGGTCTCCAGGTGCTCGACCTGGCCCTTGCGCAGGGTCTTGCCGTGACGGCGGCCGTGGAAGTTGCGCCAGGGGGCGCCGTCCTCGCGCTCGGGCCCGCCGCCGGGGGCCTCTCCGGGCGCCGCGTCGGGCAGCGCGGTGGAGGGCGCGGGGGCGCCCGCGCCGGAGGGCGCAAGAGCGCCGGTCGGTTTCGCGTCGTCGCTGGTCATCCGCCGTGTCCTCTGAGCTGCTTGGGCCGGGCGCGGGCCGCCAGGGGGCTTTTGTCACTTCTCGGGGGAAGGATGCAAGCCGGGCGCCCCCGGAACGAGGTCGACGCGCCGGTTTCCCGGCGCGCCGACCTCGAGAGTCATGGGATGGGGGGGTGTGGGGGGGAGGAAGGGGCTAGCCCCGCCGACGCAATGCGTCGGCCCCCCCACGTCGCCCGGGCGCCGTCGGCCGAAGGCCGGGCGCAACCGGGGCGCCCCCGCCCGGATCAGACCGCGGCCTTGAAGGCGTCGACGAGGTCCGTCTTCTCCCACGAGAAGCCGCCGTCCGCCTCGGGCGCACGGCCGAAATGCCCGTAGGCGGCGGTGCGCTGGTAGATCGGGCGGTTCATGCCGAGATGCTCGCGGATGCCGCGCGGGGTCAGGTCCATGACCTTGGCCGCCGCCGCCTCGATGGCCGCTTCATCCACGGTGCCGGTGCCGAAGGTGTCGACATAGATCGACAGCGGCTTCGAGACGCCGATGGCGTAGGACAGCTGCAGCACGCATTTCTTCGCCAGGCCCGCCGCGACGACGTTCTTGGCCAGGTAGCGCGCGGCATAGGCGGCCGAGCGGTCGACCTTGGTCGGATCCTTGCCCGAGAACGCGCCGCCGCCATGCGGGGCCGCGCCGCCATAGGTGTCGACGATGATCTTGCGCCCCGTCAGGCCCGCGTCGCCGTCCGGCCCGCCGATGACGAACTTGCCGGTGGGGTTCACGTGCCACTCGGTCTCGTCGGTCAGCCAGCCCTGCGGGATCACCTCGCGGATGTAAGGCTCCACGAGGTCGCGCACGTCGGCGGAGGACATCTTGTCGTCGATATGCTGGGTCGACAGCACCAGCGAGGTCACGCCCACGGGCTTGCCGTTCTCGTATCGCACGGAAAGCTGGGACTTGGCGTCCGGGCCGAGCTGCGCGGCCTCGCCCGACTTGCGGACCTCGGCCAGGCGCTTGAGCATCTTGTGCGCGTAATAGATCGGGGCGGGCATCAGGTCCGGGGTCTCGTCGACCGCGAAGCCGAACATGATGCCCTGGTCGCCCGCGCCCTCGTCCTTCTCGCCGGCCGCGTCCACGCCCTGGGCGATATCGGCCGACTGTTCGTGCAGGTGGCAGTCGATGGCGACGTTGCGCCAGGAGAAGCCCGCCTGGTCGTAGCCGATGTCCTTGACGCAATCGCGCACGATCTCGTCCACGCGCTGCAGCACCGAGTGGGGGCCGCGCACCTCGCCGCCGATCACGACGCGGTTGGTGGTGGCGAGGGTCTCGGCGGCGACGCGGGCGTAGGGCTCCTCGGCGAGGTAGGCGTCGAGGATCGCGTCCGAGATCCGGTCGCAGACCTTGTCGGGATGACCTTCGGAGACGGATTCGGAGGTGAAGACGTAGTTCTGACGGGCCACGTGCGTTGTTTCCTCGTACTCGAGCCCCGTGAAGGGCGAACCGGAAGACGCCCCGGTCCGGGGGAGGCCGGGGGCGGAAGGCCCCCTCCTAGGCGAGCGGGGGAAAGCGCGTCAAGCTGCGCCCGGGGCGGGGACGCCGCCGGGGGACGAACCGCGCCGGACCGTCGCGCCGATGCATCGCCGCCGCCTGTGTATTCACGATCTGTACAAGAACCGGGTTGCGGCGCCAAGGGCGAGGCAGGCGAGGATCGCGGCGATGGCGGGCCAGTCGCCGGTCCGGGCGTAAGGCGTCGGCGGGTCGGCGGGCGGCAGCGCGGCCTGCAGCGCGCCCGCCTCGTTCAGCGGCAGGGCCGCCAGCGTGCGCCCGCGCGCGTCGATCACCGCCGAGATGCCGGTATTGGCGGCGCGCACGACGGGCAGCCCCTGCTCGATCGCCCGCATCCGGGCCTGGTGGAAATGCTGCCACGGCCCGGCCGAGGCGCCGAACCAGGCGTCGTTGGTCACCTGCACGATCCAGGCCGGGCGGGCGGCGCCGCGCAGCACCTCGTGCGGGAAGATCGTCTCGTAGCAGATCTGGGGCTGGGCGCGCGGCAGCCCCGGCAGGTCCAGCGCCGCCGGGCCGGGGCCGGAGCCGAAGGAGGCCCCGACGAAGGCCCCGAGGCCGATCCGGTGCATGACCGAGCCGAGGGGGACGTATTCGCCGAAGGGCACCAGGTGGTGCTTGTCATAGCTCGCGATGATCTCGCCCGCGGGGGAGAGCGCCTGCACGGCGTTGCGCCACTCGCCCGTGCCGCGCGCGTCCACGCCGACCCGGCGCACGCCGAGGAGGACCGGCGCCCCCCCGGCGGCTTCGGCGATGCGCGCGCGCACCTCCGGCTCGCGCTTCAGCAGCCAGGGACCCGCGGTCTCGGGCCAGATCACCAGGTCGGGGACGGAGTCCCCCTCCGGCGCGGCGCTGAGGGCCAGCAGGCGGTCGAACCACATGGCGGCGAGCTCGGGGCGCCACTTGTCGGCCTGCGTCGCGTTGGGCTGCACGAGGCGCAGGACCGGCGCCTCAAGGCCGGGCGCGGGCGCGGCGGCCTCGCGCCCCGCGCCCCAGCTCCAGGCCGCGGCGAGGGCGGCGAGGGAGAGGGCGGCGGCGGCGAGGCGCGGGGGGCGGCGGCGGACAAGGGCGGCGGCGGCGGGCCCGAGGATCAGCGCGAGGCCCAGCCCGTGCGGGCCGAGGAAGGAGGCGGCCTGCGCAACGGGGGTCTGGGACAGGGCATAGGCCGGAAGGCCCCAGGGAAAGCCGGTGAGGACATGGGTGCGGGCGTATTCCACCGCCGCCATCGCCCCGGCGAAGAGGAGCGCCGCGGGCAGGCCGGACGGGGCGGCGGGGGCGGCGCCGGGGCGCGCCAGCCGCGCGGCGGCGGCGAAGGCGAGGCCCCAGAACAGGCCCAGCCCGGCCCCGAGCCCCGCGATGGCGAAGGGCGCCATCCAGCCATGGCGGGCGGCGTCGACGAAGAACGCCTCGCCGATCCACCACAGGCCCGACAGGAACGCGCCGGTCCCCAGCGCCCAGCCCGCGAAGAAGGCGGCAAGCGGCCCGCGCGCCGCCGCCTCGGCCCAGAGCAGCGCGGCGAGGCCCCAGCCCAGCAGGGCCGCGGGCCACAGCCCGTAGGGCGGCTGCGCGGCGGTCAGCAGGACGCCGAGCAGCACCGCGGCGGCGGCCCGGCGCAGGCCCGCGCGGCGGGGAGGGACGGCGCCTTCGGCGGTGAAGCCGAGGGCGGGGAGCAGGGAGGAGAAGGACATGCGGCAGGCGGCTCGGGCGATTGGGGGCGGAGGGTGGAAGCGTGCGGCGGACGCGCGGCCGGGCACGGTCCAGCGCGGGGCGCAGCATAGGGCGCCGCCGCGCGGGGCGCCCCCTCAAACCGGCGCGAGGCGTCGGCGGGAACGTGGGACGGATGCGCGCGGGGGGGCGGGAGGAGAGCGGCGAGAGGACGCCGGGACTGCGCGGCGGGCGGCCTGGATCGCCGCGGGCGCGCGGGACGGCGCCCCTGCCCCGGCGCGCCCGGCCCGGACGTCGCGCGCCCCGCGCGGCCCGGCGCAGGCGGGGCTGCGCGCGGCCGGGCGAGCGGGGGGCTTGCTCCCCCCGAGCCCGGCCGTCCCGCCGGTCTCCGGCCCCGGCGCGCCGCCCTGCCGGAGGGCGCGTGCGGCCGCTCAAGGGGGACGAGCCCCCGTTCGCGGCAGCAGGCGGCGGTCCGCCGCCGGCCAGGGCCCGGGCCGCGGCGCAGGATTGCGGCGGTTTACTCCGCCGCGCGCGGGATCGCCGAGGCGCCCGCCAGGCGCACCCGCAGCCGCTTGATGCGGCGCGGATCGGCGTCGATCACCTCGAACTCGTGCCCGTCAGCGTGCTGGATCACCTCGCCCCGGCCCGGCACCCGCCCGGCCATCACGAAGACCAGCCCGCCGAGCGTGTCCAGCTCCTCGTGCTGGCCGTCGGGCAGAAGGTCCACCCCCGCGGCTTCCTCGAAATCCTCGAGCTCGACCCGCGCGTCGGCGGCGAACACGCCGGGGGCGAGCTCCCGGAACCGGGCCTCGTCGGCCACGTCGTGCTCGTCCTCGATCTCGCCCACGATCTGCTCGATCAGGTCCTCGATGGTCAGCAGCCCGTCGACGCCGCCATATTCGTCGATCACCAGCGCCATGTGCACGCGCTGGCGCTGCATCTTCTGCAACAGCGCGCCGATCGGCATCGAGGGCGGGGCGTAGAGGACGGGGCGCAGGAAGCGGCGCAGGTCGAATTCGCCGTTCCCCTCGCCGAAGCCGTGATGCAGCGCGACGTCCTTGAGGTGCACGAAGCCCTGCGGGTCGTCGAGCGTGTCGACATAGACCGGCAGGCGGGTGTGGCGGGTGTCGCGGAACACGTCGAGGACGGCCTCCAGCGGCTCCTCGATCTCCACCGCCGCGATGTCGCCGCGCGGGACCATGATGTCATAGACCCGCTTGTCGCGCAGCTTGCGCACGTTGACGAGCATCTCGCGCTCGCCCGCGGCCTGCTCGGCGGCGGCCTGCTCGGGATCCGGGGCGCCCGGCTCCTCGGGCGGGGCGGCGGGATGCGGGCCGAAGCCGAACAGCCGCCCGAAGAGCGATCCGCGATGGCCGCCGCCCTCGGGCGCGGCGCGCATGGCCGCGGTCTGCGCCTGCGCGGCAGGCGCGGGGCCCGCGCCGCTACTCTGCCCCGGCTCGGCCGCCGAGGCTCCTCCCGGCGCACCGCCGCCGTTCTCGCCCACACTCTCCATGGTCCAGGTTCCGTCTCGTGCCTTTCAGTCGCTTGCAGCGGCCCGCCTCCCGGACCGCCTCGTCGGGGTTCCCCCCGACCGTCTCGTCGGGGTTTCCCCCGACCTTCGGGGTTCCCCCCGACCGCCGGGGACCATCCCCGGCCGTTGAAATCATCGCCGCCGCGCGGTCAGTCCACGGGCAGATAGGGATCGCGCAGGCCCATCGCCAGCATGGCGCGGGATTCCAGCCCTTCCATCAACTCCGCATCCGCGTCGGAAATATGGTCATAGCCGAGGCAATGCAGCGTTCCATGCAGCGCAAGGTGCGTCACGTGATCCGCAAGCGTCAGCCCCCCGGTCCGCGCCTCGGCGGCGCAGACTCCGAAGGCGAGGGCGAGATCGCCGATCTCCTCGGCCTCCTCGCCCGGCATCGGGTCGGGGTCCGGCGGGGCCGGGGGCGCGTCGCCCTCGGCCTCGGGCGCGAGGTCATGCGCGGGCCAGGACAACACGTTGGTCGGCCCCGGCTTGCCGCGATGGTCGAGGTTCAGCGCCGCGATCTCGGCGTCCGAGGCGAGCAGGACCGACACCGACCAGCCCTCCGCGGACAGCCCCGCCGCGGCGAACCCTGCGGCGCAGGCGCGGGCCAGCAGCCCCTCCGGGTCCGGCAGCGCGTCCCAGTCCGGGTCCTCGAGCGCGAGGTCGATGCGCGGCCAGGCGGGGCCCGAAGGCTCGGGCTCCGGTTCGGCCGCGGAAGGGGCCGCAGAAGGGCCCGCGGAGGGGGACGCGGCGGTCATGCCTCCTCGCCGGAGACGCCCTGGGCCTCGCGCCGATACGCCGGGTCGCGGCGCGGCGGCGGGCCGCCGACGGGCTGGCCGCCATCGCGGTCATAGGCCTCGATGATCCGGGCGACGAGCGGGTGGCGCACCACGTCCTCGGCCGCGAAGCGCACGAAGCCGACGCCCTTCACCCCGTCGAGGATCCGCGCCGCGGCGACGAGGCCCGAGGGCACGCCGCGCGGCAGGTCGATCTGGCTCACGTCGCCGGTCACCGCCATGCGCGATCCTTCCCCGAGGCGGGTCAGGAACATCTTCATCTGCATCTCGGTGGTGTTCTGCGCCTCGTCCAGCACCACGAAGGCGTTGGAGAGGGTGCGCCCGCGCATGAAGGCGAGGGGGGCGATCTCGATCTTCCCTTCCTCCACGTGCCGCTGCACCTGGCGCGGCGGCAGCAGCGCGTTCAGCGAATCGTAGAGCGGCTGCATGTAGGGATCGACCTTCTCCTTCATGTCGCCGGGCAGGAAGCCGAGGCGCTCGCCCGCCTCGACGGCGGGGCGGGAGAGGATGATCTTGTCGACCCGGCCCTCAAGGAACATCGACACCGCGGCGGCGACGGCGAGATAGGTCTTGCCGGTGCCCGCGGGCCCGAGGCCGAAGACCAGTTCATGCTTGAACAGCAGGCGCACGTAATCGGCCTGGTGGGGCGTGCGCGGCTCGACCGTCTTCTTGATGGTGCGGATGGCGAGGGCGCCGCCCGCGAACATCTCCAGCTGGTCGGCCTGGCCGCCGCCGCCGGCGCCGGGCGCGGGGGCGGGCGGCGCCTCGCCGAAGCGCAGGGCGGCGTCGACGTCCCCCGGCTCCACCCCGCGGCCCTCCTTGAGGCGGCGCCAGAGGGCCTGGAGCGCGTCGGACGCACGGCCGCGCGGCTCGGCCCCGCCATGCAGGACGAGCTGGTTGCCGCGGCGCACGATGACCGCGCCGGCGGCCTTCTCGATCATCACCAGGTGGGCGTCGTGGGGGCCGCACAGGTCGATGAGAAGGCGATTGTCGGGAAACTCAAGGACGGTCTCGCCCGCCTGGGGCGCGCCCCGCTCCTCCATCAGGAGGGCGCCGTCTTCGGGCTGTCGGCTCTGCGCCAAGGGCGCTCCTTTCGGTCGGATCAGGTCCCGTTGGGGGACGGCCCGCGCCGTCCATTGGAAAAAGGGTGGCCCAGGACGGCGCATTGGGCAAGAGGCATGGCGCCGCTTGGGGGTCGCAGGGGCGCGGGCGCCGCAGGTGGTGGCGCCCGGGGCGCGGTCTGCGCAAAGCGCGGGCAGGCGGCGGACGGCGCGGGGCGGCGGCGCGCGGTCGGCGGGACGGCGGGGCGCTTCACCCCGGGGATCCGCCCGCCAAGGGGGAACGCGCCCCCGTCGCGGCCGGGGCGTCGGCTGCGCCGCCGCGGGCGCGCGCCCCGCCCGGCATCCCCTGCCCGGCGCCCTCCGCCCGGCCGCCCGCGGTCAGGCGCCCTCCGCCCGGCGCCCCCCGCCCGGCGTCCCCTGTCCGGCGCCTTTCGCCCGGCCGCCCGCGGTCAGGCGTCGCGGCGGGTGGTCCAGGGCAGCGGGGCGACCTCGATCCCCTCCTCGGCCAGCTCCTTCACCTCGGCCCCCGAGGCCTCGCCATAGATCGGGCGGGCGTCGGCCTCGCCCTCGTGGATCGCGCGGGCCTCGCGCGCGAAGCGGCGGCCGACATTCTCGGCATTCGCCTCGACCTTCTCGCGCAGGGCGCGGATCGCGGCCTCGAGCTGCGAAGAGGGGGCGGAGAGCGCGGCGCCGCCGGGACCCGGCGCGGGGGCCGGCGCGGGCGCGGCCGGGGCGGCGGGCGCAGCGGCGGGCGCCGGGGCGGCGTCCTTGCGGGTGGCGGCCGAGACGGCGGGGGCCATGATCGCCTTCTCCACCTTCTCGCCGCCGCAGATGGCGCAGGACAGCAGCCCGTCCTGCTTGAGGGCGTCGAAGGCGGCGCTGGAGGCGAACCAGCTTTCGAAATGGTGTCCGTCCGCGCATTTCAGGGCGTAGCGGATCATGGCGGGGCTCCATCCTCTCGGGGCGTCGGAACAGTCTGCCTTGCGTAAGTATATGATGATTCCATGAAGGCAATCCTGCTTCGCGCCGCCGCATGGGCCGTGCTAGGGCTGGCCCTTCCACGCCCCTTCCTGCACGAGGCCCACCCGCCGTGATCCCCGCGACCCTCGCCGCCCTGCTCCCCGCCCTCGGCGCCTCCGCCGGGGGGCTCGCCGCCGCCGCCTCGGGCGCCTCGTTCGGGGCCAGCGCCGCGGCGATCCTCGCGGGGCTGGGGGGCGGGGCGCTGGTCGCCTGGCTCGACCGCCCCTCGGCCGCGGCGCGGCAGCGGGCCGCCGACGCCGAGGCCGCGGCGCATGACGCCGAGCTGCGCGCCGCCCGCGCCCGCGCCGACGCGGCCGAGCGGGCCATCGGGCTGGGGCGCCGGGCGCTGGCCCGCCTGCCCCGCCCGCTGCTGCTGGTGGACCAGGACGGGCGGGTGATCTTCGCCAACCCCGCCGCGCACACGCTGTTCGAGCGGCTGCGGGTGGGCGAGCACTATTCCATGACCTTCCGCAATCCCGACTTCCTCGAGGCGCTGTCCGCGGCGCTGAACGGGGGCGAGGTGCACAGCTTCGACTTCACGCTGCACGGCGACCGGGGGCTGGTGATCCGCGCGCATCTCGACGGCGAGGTCGACCTCGGCGGCGATCCCGGCGCGCGCCACGTGCTCTGCCTGTTCGAGGACCGCACCCAGGAGATGCAGTCGATCCGCATGCGCACCGACTTCATCGCCAATGCCAGCCACGAGCTGCGCACGCCCCTCGCCTCGATCCGCGGCTTCCTCGAGACCCTGCAGGGCCCGGCGAAGGACGACCCCGAGGCGCAGGAGCGGTTCATGGGCATCATGCAGGCGCAGGCCGAGCGGATGCAGCGGCTGGTGGACGACCTTCTGTCGCTCAACCGCATCGAGCTGAACCAGCACATCCGCCCCTCGGACGAGGAGGCGTTCGGCGCGGTGGTGCGCGACGTGCTCGACGCGATGGAGCCGATGGCGCGGGAGCGGGGGGTGGAGGTGATCGCCGGGGCGTTCGACGAGGGGCCGGTGGTGCGCTGCGACCGCCACCAGCTGTCGCAGGCGCTGAGCAACCTGGTGGAGAACGCGCTGAAATACGGCGGCGGCAAGCCGGTGCGGGTGTTCCCCGAGCCGCCCTCGCCCACCCATCCGGGCCTGGTGGGCGTCACCGTGGCCGACAGCGGCGAGGGGATCGCGCGCGAGCACCTGCCGCGGCTGACGGAACGGTTCTACCGCGTCTCGATCAAGCGCAGCCGCGACCAGGGCGGCACCGGGCTGGGGCTGGCGATCGTCAAGCACATCCTGGCCCGGCACCGCGGAGAGCTGACGGTGCGCAGCGCGCAGGGCGCGGGGGCGGCCTTCACCATCTGGCTGCCCGCGCTGGGCGGCGCGGCCTGGGCGACGCCCGGCGACCCGACCCCGGTCCCCGGGGCGGCGCCGGACGCGGGCGCGGCGGTCGAATTCTCGGGGCCGGGGGCCGAACGGCGCCCGGCGGAAGGCCCCGCGACGCCGGCGCCGTTCCAGCTCTGACGCCCGGCAGGCGCGCGGGTGGGGGCGGGGGCGACGCTGCGACGGGCGACGGCGTGCGCGGCGGCGCGCGGGAGCTTCGGGCGGGATTCTTCGTTTCGTTCCCGTGGGTCACACGGATGACATGGGCCGCGGATAGGGTGCCGTAACGTCCCTCCCCCCGCCCCTGCCGGACCTGCCGCGCCATGAACGCTTTCGACCGCCCCAGACCCCGCCGCTTCGATGCGGAGCAGGCGCGCCTCTGCGCCGCCGTCGCCGCGCTCGGCGGCGGGGCGGAGCTCGCGCTCGACCAGGCGCTGGCGGCGCTGGCGCGCGAGGACGCGGTGGCGCTGGAACTGGCCCGCGCCCGGGCCCGGGCCCTCGATCCCGCCGCCGCGGCGCTGGAGGGGCGGGTGACGCAGCTTCTCGCGCTGCGCCAGCCGGTGGCGGGGGACCTGCGGGCGCTCCTCTGCGCGATCAAGGTGATCGCGGCGCTGCGCCGGGCCGCCGGGATCACCGCCGGGCTGACCCCCGCGGGGGCTGCGGCGGGGGCGCGGATGACCACGGCGCTGGACCGGTTGGGCCGGTCGGTGCGCGCGCAGCTGTCGGACGCGCTGACCGCCTGGCAGCAGGAGGACGTGGCCGCCGCCCGCGCCGTGCGGCGGCGCGAGGACGGGATCGACGGGCATTACGACGCCATCCTCGCCGCCGCGCGGGCCGAGATGCAGGCCAGCCCCGCCGCCGTGGATGCGGGGGCGCGCTGGATGCTGACCGCGAAGGCGCTGGAGCGGATCGGCGACCTTGCGGCCGAGATCGCCGGGGCCGCGCTGCGCCAGGCGCAGGCGCCGCTGGACCCGGCGCCGAGCCGGGACGCAGGCGCCGGGGCGCAGGCCGAGGGCGCCCGGCGCGACGGCATCCCCCGTGACGACGCCTCCTGCGACACCCCCTGCGACCACGCCCGGCGCGACGAGGCCTGGCCTGCGGATGGCGACGCGGCCCGGTCGAGGGCCGCGGCCGATCCGGGCGCCGCGAGGACCGGGGCGCCCGCCGCCCGGCGCCGCGCCCTGCCCTGAGCCCCTCGGCCGACCGGCGCCCTTCAGCGCCCCCCCGGCCCTGCCGCACAACAAAACGCCCCGCCCCGGGAACCCGGGGCGGGGCGTTTGAGTCTCTCCTGCCTCCCTGCCCCCGGCGGCGCCGGGCGGGCGGCGGCTCAGCGCGAGCGGCTGCGGTCGCGCCGCGCGCTCATCGGCTGGAAGGCGACGGCGACATGCGCCTCGCAATACGGCTTGCCCGGCTGGCTCTGCAGCCCGCAGAAGAAGAAGTCGTCGGTCGCCGGGTCGCCCATCGGCCACTTGCAGGTGCGCTCGGTCAGCTGCAGCAGCGAGATCCGCTTGGCCTTCTTCTCGACGGCCTCGAGGTTGCGGCGCGCTTCCTCGGGGACCTCGGTCGACAGGTGCGTGGCGGCCGAGGTGCCGCCCACCGGCACCGGCGGCGTGGTCTCGGGCGCCGAGGGCGCGGCGGCGGCGGGCGCCGGGGCCGCGCGCGGGGCGGGCGCGGGCTCGGGGGCCGGCTCCGGCTCGGCCGCGCGGGCCGGGGCCGCGGGCGGCTCTTCGGCCTTGGCGGCGGGTTCGGGCGCGGGGGCGGCGGCGGGCGCCGGGGCCTCGGCCGCCGGGGCGGCGGCGTCCTTGGCGGCGCCGCGGGCGCCGGTGCGGTTGGACAGCCCGAGGCGGTGCACCTTGCCGATCACCGCGTTGCGGGTGACGCCGCCGAGCGCCTTGGCGATCTGGCTGGCGCTCTTGCCTTCGTTCCACATGGCCTTGAGGGCCTCGACGCGCTCGTCGGTCCAGGACATCGGTCGCTCCTTGCTGGGCCGGGGGCCGGGGGGAGCTGTCCGGGGCGCGGGGGGCGCGGGGGACGCGCGCGCGGCTCTCGGGGCCAGCCGCCCCCGGCGCGCAGGCGCCGGGATCGGGGGGACGCGAAACCGGCCCCGTCGCCCTCCCGCCGGGGAAGGACGCCGCGGCCGGTCCGCTTGATCATCTGCGCCCTATTCTAATCTCCCTGCGCGGCGAAGCAAGGCGGGCCGGGCGACGCCGGGCGAGAGGCCGCGCCCGGGCGGGCGCCCGCCGCCGCCCCCCCCCCCCGCGCAAGGCCGGCGCGCAAGGCCCCGCGCAGGCGGCGGCGAAAAAACTGGCGAATCCCGCCCCGGCGCCCCATCTCCTCGGACCCGGCCCGCGGGGCGACGCCCCGCCCGCCCGGCTTCCGCCCGACCGCTTTCCGCCCCCCGGAGGACGCAGCATGACCGATCCCGCCGCCCCGACCCAGGTCCAGTCCGCAGCCCCGGGCGCCTCCGCCCCCCTCGCCGCCGGCCTTGCGCCCGAGGCGCCCGGCTTCGGCGCCCGCCGCTTCGGGCGCTGGAACGCGCTGGGGGCCTGGACGCTGTGCCTGCGCGAGGTGCGGCGCTTCACCAATGTCTGGACGCAGACGCTGCTGGGGCCGGTGATCACCGCCGCGCTGTTCATGGCCGTGTTCACCCTGGCGCTGGGGACGCGGCGGGGCGAGGTGATGGGCCTGCCCTTCGCCGCCTTCCTGGCGCCCGGCATCGTGATGATGCAGGTGATCCAGAACAGCTTCGCCAATACCGCGAGCTCGATCCTGATTTCCAAGATCCAGGGCAACATCGTCGACACGCTGATGCCGCCGCTCTCGGCGACCGAACTTCTGATCGGCTATGTCTTCGGCGGCGTGGCGCGCGGGATGTGCGTGGCGGCGGCGGCGGGGCTGATCGCCTTCAGCGTCTCGGGCGTGGTCCCGGCGCACCCGCTGTGGCTGCTGTGGTTCGCCTTCGCGGGCGGGGCGATGATGTCGCTGCTGGGCATCCTCGCCGGGCTGTTCAGCCAGAAATTCGACCAGATGCAGGCCTTCGTGAACTTCGTGATCACGCCGCTGAGCTTCCTGTCCGGCACGTTCTACACCCTCGACGCCCTGCCCGGCTGGGCGCAGGCGGCGGCCCATGCCAACCCGATCTTCTGGCTGATCGACGGGTTCCGCCATGGCGCGCTGGGGGTCTCGGACGGCTCGCCCTGGATCGGCTTCGCGGTGACGCTGGGCGTGATCGCGGCCCTCGCGGCGCTGTGCCGGCAGCTGTTCCACACCGGCTGGCGCCTGAAACCCTGAGCGGCCGGGGGCGGGGACGGCCCCGCCCCCCCGCCGCCCCTCCCCGCGCATTGACGAAAACCCGAGACCTCCGGCAGTATCCGAGAGGCGCCCGAGTGAATTCCGGCGATCTGTTCGGAGCGTGACGGCGCATTTCACTTTTCGTTCACTGCAAGGTTTTCTGAAAATGTCGATATACGCCCGCCGTTTCTGCGCTGCATCCGTGCTCTTCTTCGCGGCGCCTGCCGCCGCCCTCGCCGCGCCGCTCGCGCTGGAGGGCGCGGTGACCAGCGCCGCCTTCACCGCCGGGTCCTACAGCTTCGGCGCCCCCGGCACGCCCGTCACGGTCAGCTTCGAGGGGACCGGCGGCGCCCTGCCCGGCCCCTCGGCCGCCGGGACGGTCGACCTCTCGGTCTCCAGCGCCGATTTCAGCTTCAGCCTCAGCGACGCCCCCGTCGGGGTCCCCGACGGGTTCACCACCGCGCTCACCGTCACCACCGAGCGGATGCGCCTGTCCGGCGCGGGCGGCGGCTATTCCTGGCCGGGCTATGCCGGCCACACCCTTACATTTGAGCTGGAGATCACCTTCGCGGCGCCGCTCGCCTCGGCGCCGGGCGCCTATGCCGGGCTGATGGCCGCGCTCGCCGATCCGGGGATCAGCGCGACCTTCTCCGCCTCGGGCGATTTCGACACGCTCGACGGCAGCGCGTTCGGGTTCTACGAGGCGGCGCTGGCCCCGGCGGCCGCGGACGTGCCCCTGCCCGGCCCCGCCGCGCTGCTGGCGCTGGGGCTCGGCGCGCTCGGCCTGCTGCGCCGCCACAGGGGCTGAGGCGGGGACTGAGGCGGGGCTGAGCGCACGCCGCCCGGACAAGCCCGGCCGCCCCCCCGCCGCGCCGACGCAAAACGCCCCCGCGGAGCCTTCCGCGGGGGCGTTTCTTCGCATCGACGAGCGCGAGGGACAGTCGCCCGCGCCGATGACCCAGAGATGGCCCGATCAGGCCGCCTTGTCGAGGGCGCGCGGCGCCGATTCAACCGCCTCGGCGTCGTTTTCAACCGGCGCGTCAGCGGCCTCGGCGGCCCAGGCCTCGCCCTCCACAAGCTCAGCGTGCAGGGCGCGGATCGCATCCTCGCGGCGGTCGCACGGGACCATCAGCATCACGTCGACGCCGCGCCCGTTCTCCTGCGCCGCCGACACCTCGATGCCGGCCGAATCGCAGGCGGTGAGCGCCCGGCGGAGCGGCCCGAGGCCGGTCAGCTCGCGCCCGATCGCGGACACCAGCGCCAGGCGGCGGGCCCGGACGCGGGCGGCGGGGAACGCCTCGGCCACGTCCTCGGCCACGCGCTTGGCGCGCTTCAGCGGCCCCTGCACGTAATGCGTGATCGTGTTGGCGTTCGAGGACTTGGCCACGATCCACAGCTTGTGCCGGGCCAGCGCCTTCAGGATCTCGGCGTCATAGCCCTTCACCCCGACCATGTCCTGCTCGAACACCTCGATCTCGGTGACGTCGAGGCCGGTGACCATCTCGACCCGCGCGGGCCCGCCCAGTTCGGCGTCGATCACCGTGCCCGGGTCCTCCGGCTCGAACGCGTTGGCGACGCGCAGCGGGATGCCCGCCTGGCGCAGCGTCTTGGCCGCCCGCGGGTGGATCGCCTCCATCCCGAGATTCGAGAGCTGGTCGGCCACGTCGTAGTTCGTCCGCCCGATCTTGCGCACGTTCTCGTGCCCCACGATCTTCGGATCGGCCGAGGACAGGTGGAACTCCTTGTGGATCACCGCCTCGCGCGCGCCGGTCTGCGCGGCGATGCGGGAGAAGGTGACCTCCGAGTAACCGCGGTCGAAGGTGCTCACCAGGCCCTCGCGGCACTGGGCGTAGCCGGTGACGATGGGCATCTGCGAGGCGAAATCCACGCCCTCGAAGGCCTGCGCGATGCGCTGCTCGAGATCGGGCGAGGTCTCGTCCCGCCAGCCCGACAGGTCGATGAAGCGCGCGTTGACGCCGCGGCGGCGCAGCAGCAGCGCGGTGTTATGCGCCGAATGCGCCTCGCCGAGGCCCGACAGCAGCTCGCGCACCGTCATCAGGTGCTCGTCGAGCTTGAAATGGCCGTAGGAGCAGAGCCGCCCGAGATCGATCAGGCAGTTGCGGGCGCCCTCGATCCGCTCGCGCACGAAATTGTCGGCGATCTCGCGGTCGGCCGGGTCGGTGACCAGGCGGGCGTTGACCTCGATCATCGCGGCCATGGCTTCGTCCAGCGCGCGCATCCACTCGGCCGCGCCGTCCTCGCCCGCGAAGGCGCCGTAGACGCCGGGCGCGCCGGTCTTCTTGTTCTCGAGCAGCTTGTCCGTCATCCCGCCATAGGCCGAGACGACGAAGACGCGGCCATAGACGTCGGCCGTGTCGCGGCCCCCGATGAGAAGGGTGTCGATCAGCTCGTCCGTGCGGCTCATCGAGGTGCCGCCGATCTTCTCGACGGTATGAGCGTTGGGCGTATGGGTCATGTGGATTTCCGGGGCGTCTCGGCCCCGGTCCTTGTCTGTGGTCGCGTCAGGCTCGGTCCGGTCGCGCGCGCCCCAAGGGGGCGCGGCGCGGCCATGGATCGGCGCGGCCTCAGGCCGTCTCCGTCTCTTCCGCCGGGGCGTAGGAGCCGTCCTCGCGGTGGACCTCGGTCCCGGTCACGGGCGGGTTGAAGCAGCAGGCGAAGACGCAGGTGGTGCGGCAGCGCAGGGTGTGCTTGTCGTGGAGGTTCAGCGCGTACATCACGCCGGGCTTGATCTGGTGGACCTCGCCGGTGGCCAGGTCCTCGATCTCGCCCTCGCCCGAGACGCAGTAGACGCTCTCGAAATGGTTCTTGTAGTGGAAGGTGTGCTCCGAGCCGCCCTCGATGGTGGTGATGTGGAAGCTGAAGCCCATCTTGTCGTCGGCCAGCAGCATCCGCACGGATTCCCACTTGGCGTCGGCCACGCGGCGGTCGGTTTTCTTCGCTTCGTTGAAGTCGCGGATGATCATGTCGGTCTCTCCTCGTCGGTCGGGCGGCCTGCGCGCGGCATGGCGGCGGCGCCCCGATAATTCGGTGCGTTTCGGCGTGGTCGGCGCCCCCCGGGGGTGGGGAGCGCCGGACCGGGTCACTCGGCGGCGATCTTCGCGGCGGCCGAGGGCGCGCAGGCGTCGGTCGCCTCTTCCAGGATCGACAGGCCCTGCTCGAACAGCCCCTCGTCGATGGTCAGCGGCGCGAGCACCTTGACCACCTCGTCATGGGCGCCCGAGGTCTCGATGATCAGGCCCATCTCGAAGCACCTGGCGCAGATCTCGGCGGCCAGCTCGCCCGAGCCGACATCGACGCCCTGCATCATGCCGCGGCCCTTGAGGCGCCCGCCGGTGCGTTCGGCGATGCGCGACAGGCGCGCGGTCAGGATCTCGGCCTTGCGGGCGATCTCCTTCTCGAAGGCGTCGCCCGACCAGAACTTCTCCAGCGCCACGCGGGCGGCGACGAAGGCGTGGCCGTTGCCGCGGAAGGTGCCGTTGTGCTCGCCCGGCTTCCACTGGTCGAGATGCGGACGCAGCAGCAGCGCGGCGAAGGGAAGGCCCATCCCCGAGAACGACTTGGCCAGCGGGATCAGGTCCGGCTCGATGCCCATCTCCTCGAACGAGAAGAAGGTCCCCGAGCGGCCGCAGCCCGCCTGGATGTCGTCGGCGATCAGCAGCGCGCCATGCTTGCGCGCGAGCTTCTCGATCCCCTGCAGGAAGCGCTTCGAGGCGTCGTTGAGGCCGCCCTCGCCCTGGATCGGCTCGATCAGGAACGCGGCGGGCGCATCGATGCCCGAGGACGGGTTGTCGAGCATCGCCTCGATATAGGCGAGGCTGTCGACGCCCTCGATCGCGCCCTCATACGGCAGGCGGGTGACGCCGTTCAGCTCCACCCCCGCGCCGCCGCGCTTGCCGGCGTTGCCGGTGGCGGCCAGGGCGCCCAGGGTCATGCCGTGGAAACCGTTGGTGAAGGCGATGACGTTGGTGCGGCCGGTGACCTTGCGCGCCAGCTTGAGCGCGGATTCCACCGCGTTGGCGCCGGTCGGGCCGGTCATCATCACCTTGTGGTCCATGCCCCGCGGCTCGAGGATGATCTTCTCGAACGCCTCGAGGAACGCGGCCTTGGCGCCGGTATGCATGTCGAGGCCGTGGCTGATGCCGTCGGCCATGATGTAGTCGACGACGGCCTGCTTCATGTCCGGGTCGTTATGCCCGTAGTTCAGCGAGGAGCAGCCGGCGAGGAAGTCGATGTACTCGCGGCCCGCCGCATCCCGGAGCGTCGCGCCCGAGGCCGAGACGAACTCGGTCGGGAACGAACGGCAATAGGAGCGCACCTCGGATTCGCGGCGCGCGAACACGGCGGGCACGGGTTTCGGAGCGGTCTCGGCGGCGGTCTGGGTCTTGTCGGTCATGATGTCGTTTCCTTGTGCGCGGCCCGCGGGCCCCTCGGTCCGGGGGCCCGGCGCGGCGCCGATGGGGCGCCGTCCGCGGGGATGTTTCGTGTGGTGAAGGATCGTGCGGCGCGGCGGGCGGGGGCGGGTCGGGCCCCCGGCGCGGCGCGTCAGGTCACGAGCCTCAGGCGGCTTTCCGGGCGAGCGCGCCGAAAGGGCCGATCTCCGCCATGACTTCCGTCTCGTGCTCTCCGCCGAAATGGGCCTCGCGCTCGAAATGCGGCTCGCCCTCGATGGGGGCCTCCATGCGGCGCGCGAAGCTGCGGAACAGCGCCCAGGACGCGTCGTTGTCCGGGGTGATGGTGGTCTTCATCCGGCGGACGCCGCGGCAGACCTTGCGCGCCACCAGCTTGTCGAGCATGCGCCCCGCAAGGCCCATGCCGCGCGCCTTCTCCGAGACCGCGACCTGCCAGATGAACAGCACGCCCTCCTCGGCCGGGGGAAGATAGGCCGAGATCCAGCCGAGGACCTCGCCGTCCTTCTCCGCCAGGATGCAGGTGTCGGCGAAATGATCGCACTGCAGCAGGTTGCAGTAGAGGGAGTTGTCATCGAGCGGCCCGCAGGAGCGAATCAGCTCCCACACGGCTTTCCCGTCCTCGGGCTCCGGGGCGCGGAACACCAGATCGTCGGAAGTCGCGGCGGTTTTCGCTTCGGCGATGGACATGGCTACCTCTGAAATCGCTTCGGGACGCAAAACATACGTGCTTCGATTTCATTTTCAAGGGCGAAGGATATGATGGATTTGCAACGCGATCTGCGCCCGCGTTTCACGTTAAAATTCAATAGGATGCTGACATCATGAAACGTTCGCTTCGCGAAATAAATTTCGCGCAACGAAGGTTTCGCCCTTCGCAGCTGTCAAGGGCCTGAACGAATCCCGCGCCGGGCGCCTTGCGCTTCGCCGCCGGTTCCGCGACGAGAATGAAAAGGGTGGTCACCAGCCGGAGGGGGCGATGGAAGACAGGGTGGACAGCAGCCTCCGGGCGCTCAGGCGGATTCTGCACGCGGCCGACACCGCCTCGCGCAGCCTGGCGCGCGAGACGCGGATGACCGGGCCGCAGCTGATGGTGCTGCGCATCCTCAAGGAAAGCGGCGAGGCCACCG
This sequence comes from Rhodovulum sp. DZ06, assembly GCF_050586345.1. Classification (NCBI taxonomy): domain Bacteria; kingdom Pseudomonadati; phylum Pseudomonadota; class Alphaproteobacteria; order Rhodobacterales; family Paracoccaceae; genus Rhodovulum; species Rhodovulum sp. DZ06. The sequence goes on along the minus strand of NZ_JBOCEF010000005.1, from coordinate 66,995 downwards.
CCAAGACCATCGCCCAGTCCGTCGGCGTCGCCCAGGGCACCGCCACCGCGCTGATCGACAAGCTCGAGAACCGCGGCTTCGCGGTGCGCAAGCGCGGCGAAACCGACCGCCGCCAGATCTGGGTGCAGCCGACCGAGGCCGGGCTGGCCGCGCTCGACGCCTCGCCCGACCCGCTGCAGCTGACCTTCGCCGAGAAGTTCGGCAAGCTCGAGGACTGGGAGCAGGCGATGCTGGTCGCCGCGCTGGAACGGGTGGCGATGCTGATGGACGCCAAGGACCAGGACCTCGCCCCCATGCTGCATGTCGGCGAGTTGACCGAGGGCCCGCCCGGCGGCGAGGGCTGAGTCCTGCGCGCATCGCTTCCGCGCATATGGGGCGCCCCTGCATGTCGTGAGCGGCCCGCCCCCCTACCCAACGACTCGCGGCGCCCCTATAGTGGCGGCGGCCCTGAGCGGAGGAGACCCCATGCGCTGCCCCTTCTGCGGAAATACCGACACCCAGGTGAAGGACAGCCGTCCCGCCGAAGACCACGCCGCGATCCGCCGCCGGCGCTTCTGCCCCGAATGCACCGGGCGCTTCACCACCTATGAGCGGGTGCAGCTGCGCGACCTCACCGTCGTCAAGCGCAACGGGCGGCGCGAGGATTTCGACCGCGACAAGCTCTCCCGCTCGATCCGCATCGCGCTGCAGAAACGCCCGGTCGAGACCGACCGGGTGGAGCAGGTGATCTCGGGCATCGTGCGGCGGCTGGAAAGCACCGGCGAGACCGACGTGCCCTCGGACAAGATCGGCACCATCGTCATGGAGACGCTGGCCCGGATCGACACCGTCGCCTATGTCCGTTTCGCGAGCGTTTACAAGAACTTCCAGGAAGCCGACGATTTCGAGACCTTCGTCGCGCAGCTCCGCCCCCCCGCGGACGCCTGACCCGGCCCGGAGGCCCTCCATGACCGGTTCCGCCGCCCCCCGCGCCGAGGATGCGCGGCACATGGCCCATGCGCTCTCGCTCGCCGCGCGCGGGCTGGGGCGGGTCGCCCCGAACCCCGCCGTCGGCTGCGTGATCGTCGCCCGGGGCCGCGTGGTCGGCCGCGGCTGGACCCAGCCCGGCGGCCGCCCCCATGCCGAGACGATGGCCCTGGCGCAGGCCGGCGCGGCCGCGCGCGGCGCGACCGCCTATGTCACCCTCGAGCCCTGCGCCCACCATGGCCGCACGCCCCCCTGCTGCGACGCGTTGATCGCCGCCGGGGTGGCCCGCGTGGTCTGCCCGCTGCAGGACCCGGACCCGCGCGTCTCGGGCCGCGGCTTCGGGCGGCTGCGCGACGCCGGGGTCGCGGTGGAGATCGGGCTGATGGCCGCCGAGGCCGAGGCGGCCCAGGTCGGCTTCCTGACCCGCCTGCGCCGCGGGCGGCCCCACCTGACGCTGAAGCTGGGCGCCTCCCTCGACGGGCGCATCGCGCTGGCGAGCGGCGAGAGCCAGTGGATCACCGGCCCCGAGGCGCGGGCCGAGGCGCACCTCTTGCGCGCCCGTTCCGACGCGATCCTGGTCGGCTCGGGCGCCGCGGTGGCGGACGACCCGGCGCTGACCTGCCGCCTGCCGGGGCTCGAGGACCGCTCGCCCGACCCGGTGGTGTTCGACGGGCGCGCGCGCCTGTCCCCGGACACGCAGCTGGCCCGCACGGCGGCGGCCCGCCGGGCGCTGCTGCTGCACGCGCCCGACGCCGACCCGGTGCGGGTGGGGGCGCTGAAGGCGGCGGGGATGACCTGCGCCGCCCTGCCCCGCGGCGCGGACGGGATGCTGGACCTGGCCGAGGGGCTGTCGCTGCTCGGCGCCCGCGGCGTCACCCGCGCGATGTGCGAGGGGGGCGGGATGCTGGCCGCCGCGCTGCTGAAGGCGGACCTGGTGGACGAGCTCTGGTGGTGCGCCGCCGGGATGGCGCTGGGGGCCGAGAGCCGCCCGGGGATCGGCGACCTGGGCCTCGCGCGGCTGGCCGACGCGCCGCGCTTCACGCTGGTCGAGCACCGGCGCCTCGGGGCCGACGTGCTGTGCCGCTGGGCGCGGGCAGGCGCCTGAACGAATCCCCAACAGTTGCGTCATGTAATGGGCTTTTTTTCTTGATGAACACTTGAGGGCTCCTCGAATCAGCTCGAATGCTCCTTAATTGACGACCTCCAGCCCAGAGGAGTTTTCAAGATGATTCAAGTATCCAAAGCCTTGTGCGCCGCCCTGTTCGGGGCGCTTTCCCTCGCCGCCCCCGCCGCCGCGATGACGATCGAGATCGATCTCGTCGCCATGCCGATGACGACCTCGCTGACCTCTCTCGACCCGTTCTTCTTCTCCACCGACGCGTCCGGCGGGTTCTACGAGGAGTATGTCAACGACACGTCCGAGACCTTCACCGACTTCCACTTCGAATGGACCCCGGCCACCGACGCCCCGCCGGAGACGGACGGGCACGGCCTGATGACGGACGACTCCGCCACCACCAGCTCGGCCGATTTCGAGATCGGGACCGGCTCGGGCATCGCCCCCGGCATGGGCTTCTTCATCAACGTCGCCGGCTTCCCGCCCGGGACCGAGTTCACCGCCTGGCCGACCACGGACGCCGCGCCGCGCGACGTGCCCCTGCCCCCGGCGGCGGCGCTGCTCGGGCTCGCGCTCTGCGGGCTCGGCGCAGCCTCGTCCCGCCGCGGCGCCTGACGCCCCCACCACACGCAAAAGCGCCCGCCGGATCGCTCCGGCGGGCGCTTTCATTTCAGCCGTGAGGCGGGGCCTCAGGCGGCCTTCTTCTTCTTCACCGAGGCCCAGAGCTTCTTGTTGGTCAGGTACAGAAGCACGGCCAGCAGGGCGATGTAGAGGAAGTTGCGGATGCCGGCCGCCTTGCGGTCATGCATCTTCGGTTCCGCCGCCCACATCAGGAAGGCGGACACGTCCTCGGCCATCTGTTCCGCGGTCGCCGGGGTGCCGTCGGCATACTCGATCAGGTCGTCCGACAGCGGCGGGGTCATCGAGATCCAGCCGCCCGGGAAGGTGTGGTTCCCGTAGAGGATGGTCCCGGCCTGGGTCTTCTCCTCGCCGGTGTAGCCGGTGAGCAGCGAGTAGATGTACTCCGGCCCGCCGGTGCCGTTGAGGAGCTGGTTGATCCCGAGGCCCGCGGGGCCGTGGAAGCCCGCGCGCGCCTTGGCCATCAGCGACAGGTCCGGCGCGTTCATGGAGGTGTTCTCCGGGAACTTGTCGGTCGGCTCGGCCGGTCGAAGATCGCCCGGCTCGCCTTCTTCGTCCGCGACCTCGTAGAGGGCGGCGAGGGCCTTGACCTGCTCCTCGTCATAGCCCGGGCCGCTTTCCTCGCCGAGCGAGCGGAACGACACGAACTTCATGCCGTGGCAGGCGGCGCAGACCTCGTTGAACACCTGCAGACCGCGCTGCAGCTGAGCCTGGTCATAGGCGCCCATCGGGCCCTCGAACGAGAACGCGACGTCCTCGATGTGGCTCTCGCCCCCGCCGGCGGCCATGGCCGAGGCGGGGAGGGCGGCGACCACGGCGGCCGCCAGGATGCGGGAAAGTTTGGTCATCATTCTACCTTTCCTGCCAATCACTCGGCCGGGGAAGAAGCGTACTTCTTCGCCATGTCGGCTTCGAAGGCTTCCTCGATGGTCGCCGGCTGCGGCAGCGGCTTCTCGATCACGCCCAGCAGCGGCAGGATGATCAGGAAGTAGCCGAACCAGTAGGCCGAGGCGATCAGCGAGATGGTCGCGTAGGGCTCCTCGGCCGGCATGGCGCCGCACCACATCAGGATGAAGAAGTCGAGCACCAGCAGCCAGAACCACCACTTGAACTGCGGCCGGTAGCGGCCGGAGCGCACGCGGGAGGTGTCGAGCCAGGGGGCCAGGGCCATGACGACGATCGCGCCGAACATCGCCAGGACGCCGCCCAGCTTGCCGTCGATCGGCAGGATCATGATCAGCCAGACGTCGTCGGTGATCGAGCGCAGGATCGCGTAGAACGGCAGGAAGTACCATTCGGGCACGATGTGCGCCGGGGTCACCAGCGGGTTCGCCTCGATGTAGTTGTCCGGGTGGCCGAGGTAGTTCGGCATGAAGAACAGGAACGCCGAGAAGACCAGCAGCACGACCGCCAGGGCGAACACGTCCTTGATGACGTAGTAGGGCCAGAACGGAACGGTGTCCTTCGCGGCCTCTTCCTTCGACCCGCGGCGCACTTCGACGCCGGTCGGGTTGTTGTTGCCCGTGTGGTGGAAGGCCCAGATGTGGACCGCGACCAGCGCGGCGATCACGAAGGGCAGCAGGTAGTGCAGCGAGAAGAACCGGTTCAGCGTCGGGTTGTCGACGGCGAAGCCGCCCCACAGCCATTCGACGATCGGCTGGCCGACCAGCGGCAGCGCCGAGAACAGGTTGGTGATCACGGTCGCGCCCCAGAAGGACATCTGGCCCCAGGGCAGCACGTAGCCCATGAACGCGGTCGCCATCATGGCGAGGTAGATCAGGATGCCGATGATCCACGTCACCTCGCGCGGGGCCTTGTAGGACCCGTAGTAGAGGCCGCGGAACAGGTGCAGGTACACCGCCACGAAGAACAGCGAGGCGCCGTTGGCGTGGGCGTAGCGCAGCAGCCAGCCGCCGTTCACGTCGCGCATGATGTGCTCGACCGACGCGAAGGCGAGGTCCACATGCGGGGTGTAGTGCATCACCAGCACGATGCCGGTGGCGATCTGCAGCACGAGGCAGAAGGCGAGGATGATGCCCCAGATCCACATCCAGTTGAGGTTCTTGGGCGTGGGGATCATCAGGGTGTCATACGCCATGCCGACGATCGGCAGACGCGCATGAAGCCACTTCTCGATGCCGGTCTTCGGCTCATAGTGGTCGTGAGGAATTCCGCTCATTCGTCCGCTCCTCAGCCCAGCTTGATCACGGTGTCCGACGCGAAGGTCGCGGTCGGAACGGGAAGGTTCTCGGGCGCCGGACCCTTGCGGATGCGGCCGGCCGTGTCGTAGTGCGAGCCGTGGCAGGGGCAGAACCACCCGCCGAACTCGCCCGCGCCGTCGCCCAGCGGCACGCAGCCCAGGTGGGTGCAGACGCCCATCATCACCAGCCAGGTGCCGTCGGCGTCCAGGGTCCGGTTCTCGTCCGCCGCCGACGCGTCGGCGGCGTCATTGGCGTTGCGCGCGTTCTGGTCGGGCAGCGCCGACAGCGGCGTCTCGCGGGCCGCCTCGATCTCCTCGGCGGTGCGCTTGCGGATGAACACCGGCTTGCCGCGCCATTTCACGGTCAGCTGGGTGCCTTCTTCCATATCGCCCACATCCACCTCGATCGAGGCGAGGGCGAGCACGTCGGCGCTCGGGTTCATCTGGTCGACAAGCGGCCAGACGGCGGCGCCGACGCCAACGGCGCCCGCAGCGCCGGTGGCGACGTACAGGAAGTCGCGGCGGGTCGGTTCGACGTCCGTTCCTTCGTGGGCCACGTTTGGTTTCCCCTATCCTTGCGCCCGGGCGGGGCCGGGCAATTCCCTCGCGCCTTCCCTTGCGAAGGCGCCGTCGGCACGCGCGCATGCTTTCACGCGCGACGCCGCACGAGCCGTGCATTTTCCCGCGTCCGGCCGGGGGAAGATCCCTGGGGTCCGGCTGGGCGCGGAAGCATGCGCGACGACGCGGCGCGGCCCGAAGGCCGAGTCCGTCCCGGTCGGGGGAATATCGCCCGCCCCCGATCCGGTCCAGCGGACTTTGCGACGCACAGCCGTCTTGCGACGATCCGCGCGTCTTTCCAGCCCCCCTTTCCGCGGCCTTTCCGCCCGGCGGCGCGCCGGTCCGCGCCGCGGTCACGATGCAGCAAGACATCGCCCCCAGAATGGCCCCGCCTGTGACGCGCAACCCGGAGGAGCGCCTGGATGGCCTGGCCGCCGGAGCGGATCGTGTGCCTGAGCGAGGAAACCGCCGAGACGCTCTACCTCCTGGGGGAGGAAGCGCGGATCGTCGGCGTGACCTCCTATGCCCAGCGCCCGGCGCGGATTCGGGCGGAAAAGCCCCCGATCGACGTTTTCGCCCCCGATGCGGCGCGAATCCTGTCGGATCTGCGCCCCGACCTCGCCCTCGCCTGGTCGGAACTCCAGGCCGACGCCGCCGCGGCGCTGGCCCCCTGCGGGGCGGCGACTCATGTCTTCAACCAGCGCGACGTGGCCGGGATCCTCGCCATGATCCGCATGCTCGGGGCGATGACCGGCGCGGCCGAGAGGGGCGCGGCGCTGGCCCGGCGGCTCGAGGCGCGGATCGCGGCGATGCGCGCCAGCCCGCCCGCGCGGCGGCCCCGGGTATGGGTCGAGGAATGGGATTCGCCGCTGATCGCCGGCCCGGCCTGGGTGTCGGAGCTGGTGGAGATCGCGGGGGGCGAGGACGTCGCCGCGCACCTGCGCCGCCGGCGCGACGCGCTGGACCGAATCATGTCGCCCGACGAGGTCGCCGCGATGCGCCCCGAGCTGGTGATCGCCTGCTGGCGCGGGCGGCGGGCGCGGCCGGGGGCCGTGTTCGGCCGCCCCGGCTGGGCGCTGACGCCCGCGGGCCGGGCCGGGCGGCTCTGGGATGCGCCGGCGACGCTGCTGCTCGCGCCAGGACCCGCGGCGCTGACCGACGGGCTCGACGCCATCCGCGCCGCGGTGCTGGACGCCGCCTCGGGCGCCGACCCGCACGGGGACGAGCGGGCGGGCCCGTCGGCGGGCGTCTCGGCGGTCGAGGCGTTCGACCGGGATCTCGCCCTCGACCTCGGCGTGGACCTCGCGCACGACCGCGGCGCGGACCTCTCGCATGACGGCGGCGGCTTCGGCGACGGGACGGGGGTCGAGGACGCCGCCCGGTCCTCGGCCGGACGGGGGCCCGGGGCCGGGCCCGGGGCCAAGCCTGGGCGCGGGTCGGGGCGCGCGCCCGGCCGCCCCTGACCCCTCAGCCGTCCTTGAGGACCAGCGGCAGGCCCGCGGCCACGAACTCCACCCGGTCCGCCGCGGCGGCCACGTCCTGGTTCAGCCGCCCCTGCGCGTCGCGGAAGGCGCGCGACAGCGCCTCCATCGGCGACAGGCCGAGGCCGATCTCGTTCGACACCGCCACCACCCGGCCCGGCGCGACCGCGATCGCGCCCAGCAGCACCGCGGTCTCGGCCCGCAGGTCGCGGCCGTGATGCATCAGGTTCGACAGCCAGAGCGTCAGGCAGTCGAGCAGCACCACCCCCCCGGGCCGGGCCGCGCGCAGGATCGCGCCCGCGACGTCGAGCGGCGCCTCGACCAGCGCCCAGTCGTCGCCGCGCTCCTCCTGGTGCAGGCGGATGCGCTCCGCCATCTCGTCGTCCAGCGCCTCGGCGGTGGCCAGGAACACCCGCGGCGCCCCCTCGGCCAGCGCCAGCGCGCGCGCGCTCTTGCCCGAGCGCGCGCCGCCCAGGACCAGCGTCAGATGCGCCATGATCCCTCTCCCCTCTTCACAAGCCGGGGCCCCCGCCCCGATGCCGCGCCGCCGCAAGCCGCCGGGCCGCCGCGCGCCGCGCAATCCTCGCCCGCCCCGCGCCGCCCGCGCGGCGCGGGCGGGCGAGCGGGGGGCGTCACGCCCCCCCGAGCCCGTCCGCCCCGCCGCCGCGCGCCTCCCGCGCCGGCAGCGGCGTCGGCGCGGCATACTCCACCGCGCGCGCGAACGCATCTTTCATCCCGAGGCCCTGGCGCAGCATCCACGCCGCCCGGATCGGCCCGGCATGGCAGACCAGCACCGCGCCCGCGGCCGCATCGGCCAACGCCGCGCCGACCCGCTCGGCCAGCGCGCCGAAGGACTCGCCCCCCGGCGGGGCCAGCCGCCACGGATCGGCGGCCCACGGATCGCTGACGGCGCGGTCGAGCGCGTCCCAGCGCGTCCCCTCCCACGCGCCGAAATCCAGCTCGTGCAGGCGGTGGTCCACCCGCACCCCGACGCCCAGCGCCTCGGAGAGCGGCCCGGCCAGCGCCAGCGCCCGCTCGGCCGGGCTGCTGACCAGCTCGGGCGGCGACAGGCGCAGCGCCAGAGCGCGGCGGCAGGCGTCCTCGATCTGCCGCGCGGCGACATCGGCGAAGGGCGGGTTGGAGCGGCCATAGACCACCCCGTCCGCGTCCATCTTCGGGTGCCGGAACAGGGTCAGGCCCGGCCCGGAGGCGGCGGCGCGCAGCGCCGCGATGTGATGGTCGTCGGGGTCGCGCATCAGGACGCTCCCAGCAGCGCCGAGAGCGCCAGCAAGGCCGCGACGTGGGTCGCCTGCTCGGTCGCGCCCAGCACGTCGCCGGTATAGCCGCCGAGCCGCGTGACGGCCCAGAGCGCCATGGTGAAGCCCCCCGCGATGGCGGCGGCGAGGGCGAAGACCGCCGCCTCCGGCCCCAGAAGCCCAAGCGCGAGCGCGGCGGCCATGGTCCCCGCGGCCAGCGCCTCGGACCCCGTCACGCCGCCGGCGATGTCCTTGGCGGCGTCTCCGCTGCGCGCGTTGCGGCAGGCGGCGAGCACCGCCGTCGGCGCGGCCCGGGACAGCGCGTGGCACACCACCAGCGCCGCGGCGCCCGCGGCCGCGTCCAGCGAGGCCAGCGCCGCCCAGCGCAGCAAGGCCGAGACCAGCATCGCCGCGGCGCCGTAACTGCCGATGCGGCTGTCGCGCATGATCTCCATCGCCCGCTCGCGCGTGCGCCCGCCGCCGAGCCCGTCGATGCAATCCGCCAGCCCGTCCTCGTGCAGCCCCCCCGTCGCCAGCATCGAGGCGGCCAGCGCCAGCCCCGCGGCCACGGCGGGCGGAAAGGCGGAGGAGGCGAGGAAGTAGACGGCGGCGCAGATCAGCCCGACCAGCGCCCCGGCGGTGGGGAAATGCCGGGCCGCGCGGGCCAGGCGGTCGTCGGACCAGCCCATGTCGGGCGCGGGAAGGCGGGTGAGGAACTGCACCGCGGCGACGACCAGCGCCGCCTCGGCGCCCGCCCGGGCGCGCAGGCCGGACCCGGCGGGACCCGCCGCGGCCGGACCCGGCGCGGCGCCCGCTTCGGGCGCGCGCTCCTCCCCGCCGCCGCTCATGCGTCCTTGTCCGAGACGCCCGCGCTTTCAAACGTCGCCATGTCGCGCAGCATGTCGCAGGCGGCGCGCAGCAGCGGCAGGGCCAGCAGCGCGCCGGTGCCCTCGCCCAGCCGAAGGTCGAGGTCCAGCAGCGGGCGCGCCTCCAGCGCCTCGAGCATCAGGCGGTGGCCCGGCTCGTGGCTGCGATGGGCGAAGATCACGTGCTCGGCCGCCTCGGGGCGCGCGCGCAGGGCGGCCAGCGCCGCGGCGGTGGAGATGTAGCCGTCCACCACCACCGCGCAGCCCCCGGCGGCGCCGCCGATCACCGCGCCCGCCATGGAAGCGATCTCGTAGCCGCCATAGGCCGCGAGGGCGTCGAGCGGGGCCAGCTTGCCCCCGTCCGGCAGGCGGCGGGCGGCGGCGCGCGCCAGGATCTCGCGCTTGCGGTCCACGCCGGGGGCGTCGAGGCCCGCGCCGGGGCCGGTGAGGGGGCCGAGATCGATCCCCTCGATGGTGTGGGCCACGAGCGCGGCGGCGGCGGAGTTGCCGATCCCCATCTCGCCCAGCAGGATCGTGCGCACGCCCGCATCGGCGGCCTCGGCCGCAAGGTCCGCGCCGAAGCGCAGGGCGGCGGAGAGCTGCTCGGCGCTCATCGCGTCTTCCTGCGCGCTGTTCTTCGTGCCCTTCGCGATGTTCGCGCGGCGCAGCGCCGGGTCCTCGGGCAGGTCCGAGGCGACGCCCGCATCGGCCACCACGACCTCCACCCCGTTGGTGCGGGCGAAGACGGTGGACGCGGCGCCGCCGGCGAGGAAGTTCATCACCATCTGCGCGGTGACCTCCGAGGGCCAGGCCGACACGCCCTCGGCCACGATCCCGTGGTCCCCGGCGAAGAGCAGCAGCCGCGCGGGATCGGCGGACGGCCTCTCATCATCCTGCGCCAGCGCCATGCGCAGCGCGGCGGCCTCGATGGCGCCGAGCGAGCCCTGCGGCTTGGTCTTGGCGTCGAGCGCGGCCTGGATGCGGTCCGAAAGGCCTTCGGCGGCGGCGGGGATGACGAGATCGGACAGCATGGGCGGGCTCCGCGCGGTTGGATTGCGCGCAACGGCATGCCGTGGGATGCGCGCGGGGTCAAGGCGAGGGGCGACGCATCGGGGCCGCGGGGCGACGGCGATGGGCAGGCGGGCGCGCTCGGCCGGCCCGACGCCCGGGCGGGCGCCGCTCTCGGGGGAGCGGCCGTCGAGCTTCGAGGCCGGGCGCCGCCTGCATCGCGGGACCGGCTGCGACCCCTCCCCCGAACCGGCCGAGATGTTCCTCTCCATCGCCGCCGAATACGGAATCGAGGACGGCCCCTGGCGCGGAACCCGTCCCCCGCCCGGCGCCGTTCCGCCCCGATTTCGCCGCCGCGCCGCCTGCACGCTGACTGAACGCCTCATTCGGAGTTCATGGCAGGGTTATCAGTATCCAAATACCCATTTCCGGGTTTCATGAATTTTGAGGGAGGGTTCGCCCATGCCTGGTTCCATCGACGCGTTCGTGTTCAAGATCCCCGCCGCCGGCCCCGACAGCCTGCCGGTGTTCGAAGACCCCATTTTCGGCTTCCAGCCGCCGGGCGACGCCTTCGAGGACCCGATCTTCGGCAAGAAGGTGCTGCCGGTGTTCGAGGACCCGATCTTCGGGTTCGAACCTCCGGGCGAGGCGTTCGAGGACCCCATTTTCGGCAAGAAGGTCCTGCCCGTGTTCGAAGACCCGATCTTCGGCTTCCAGCCCCCGGGGGCCTTTTTCGAAGACCCGATCTTCGGGTGACCCGAGGCGGGGGGCGCCCCCCCGCCCCCTTCAGGCCAGCGGGCCGTGCACGAACCAGCCGCCCGCCATCTCGCCCCCCAGCGCCTCGAACAGCCACAGGCGGCGGCCCTCGGCCGTCTCCACCCGCCAGTAATCGCGCGGGCCCGAGCGCCATTCGGGGTCGTCCAGCCACCATTCGGGCGCGATTCGCTCCGGGCCTTCGGCGAAGGCGCAGACGTGATCGGCCCGCCGCCAGCGGAAGACCGCGGGCGGGCGGCCGGGCGCCAGCACCGCCGCGGGCTCGGGCCGCCACAGCAGCGGCGGGCGCGGCGCGGGGGGGGCGGGCCAGCCGGGGGGCTGCGGCTCGGACCACGCCGCGGGGACCACGAGGGCGGTCTTCTCGGGCAAATGGCTCTCGGCCGCGTGGAACCGGGTCAGCCGGTCGAGGCCGATGCGCGCGCCGATCCGGCCCAGCAGCTCCGCGAACCCGTCGCCGCCGCCGGGATCGAGCCGCGCCGCCGCCTCGGCCGCCGCCGCGGCATGGCCCGCGTGCTGGCGGGCGGCGAGCGGCTCGGCCAGCGCCGCCTCGAGGCGCACCGCGTCGACGCCATGGCCGGGGTCCAGCCGCTCCAGCGCCCGTTCCAGGATCCGGCCGATCACCGCCGGATCGCGCGAGGGGCGGGCGAGGCCGACCTCCTCCCACTGCCCGCCGCCATCGGCGCGGCGGATCGCGGCGCGCAGGCGGCGCGCGCCCATGCCCTGCGCTTCCAGGCGGGCGCAGAGCGCCTGCGTCACCCGCTCGAACGCCGCCGCGATATCGGGGGCGAGGCCGATCGGGTCGGGCAGCGTCAGGCGGGCCGAGAGGGGCGCGCGCTGGGGGGCGGGGGAGATCGGCTCGGGCGCCAGCCCCATGGCCTGGTCGAGGCGCAGCACCAGGTCGGCGCCGAAGCGGCGGGCGAGGGCGGCGCGGGACATGGAGGACAGATCGCCGATGCAGCCGAGCCCCAGCCGGGCGAGCGCCTGCGCGGTGTCGGGCGGGATCCGCAGCGCCGCGACGGGCAGCGCGGCGAGCGCGGCGCGGGGCGCATCGGGCGGCGCGATGGCGAGGGCGAGCGGGCGCGGGGCCGGGACCGGCGCCGCGGGGGCCGCGGGCCGGGGGGGGCGGGCCGGGGCCTCGGCCAGCCCGGCGGGAGCGGAGACGTCCCCCCCCGCCCCGCCGCGCCGCGCCTCCGCCCCGCGCGCCTGCGCGCCCGGCGCCGGGGCGCCCGCCCCGATCCGCGCCGCACCCGCGCCGCCCGCACCGCCTCCGCCGCCCCCCGCCCGCGCCAGCGGGTTCCGCCGCGGGGTGCGCGACCGGGTGGCGTGGGCGTCGGCGGCCACGTCGTCGCCGGACCGTCCCGAGGGCGCGCGGATCCCCTCCCCCGCCGCCGCCCCCGCCGCATAACGCGCCAGTCCCCAGGCCGCCCCGCGGGTGTCGGCGATGCCGATCCGGGCCGAGAGGCCCATGCCCTCCAGCGTCTCCAGCATCCGCCGGGCCATCCGCTCTTCGCCCCCGAACAGGTGCGCGCAGCCGGAGATGTCGAGCGCCAGCGCCGCGTCCCCCGAGGGGATCTGCGCCGCCTCCCGCCCCGCCGCCTCGGCCCCCGAAGCGCCCGAAGCCCCCGCGGCCACCCGCGCCGCCGCGCCGCCGCCCGCGCGGCGCCCGGCCCGGCGCGCCCGGCCCGCGGCCTGCGCCGCCTCGGCCGCGCGCCGCCCGCCGCCCGCGCCCATGCCGCGCCCGCCCGGAGGAGCCCCCGCCTCCAGCGCCGCCCAGGGCGTCCAGCGCCCGGCCCAGCGCAGCAGGCCCGCCCGCGCCCGCGCCTCCTCGTCCGGGCGCCAGGGCAGGCTGCGCAGCCCCGGCAGGATGGCGCGCGCGTCGCCGAGACTCATGCCCGGCGCCAGCCCCTCCGCCGCCGCCTGCGCATCGGGGCAGAGCAGCGTCGGAACCCCGCGGATCTCGGCCGTCACGGCGAAAGGGGTCGGGTCCGGGTCGCGCCGCGCCAGCCGGTCGGCGGCGAAGCGCGGCAGCCAGAGCGAGAGGATGCGGCGGGCGCGGGCGGGGGACATCGGGGCTTCTCCGGGACCATGGGGCCGACTGGGGGGGGCGCGACTCGGGCGCCCCTTTGTTCCCATTTTGTTCGCGCGCAACACCAAGGTCGAGTCCTCCCGGCGCCGTCCTGCGGAAGCCCCTCCCGCCCGCGCCCGCGCGCCGCAGCCGCACGGGGTTCCCGGGGGCCGCCGCGGCGGGCACCCTGCCCCCACATTTCCCATGCGCAGGAGCCGCAGATGACCCGCCTTTCCCCGCCCGAAGCGGTCGTGTTCGATGTCGGCAACGTGCTGGTGGAATGGGACCCCGGCCGGGTCTATGCCGACCTGCTGCCGGACCCGGAGGCCCGCGCCGCCTTCCACGCCCGCGTCGACCTCTCCGCCATGAACATCGCCGGGGACCGCGGCCGCCTCGCGCCCAATGTCGCCGCGCTGGCCGAGGCGCATCCCGAGGACGCCCACCTGGTCCACCCCTGGTACGCGCGGTGGGAGGAGATGTTCGCCCCGCGGATCGAGGGCAGCTTCACCCTGATGGCCGCCCTGCGCGAGGCGGGGGTGAAGGTGTTCGGCCTGACCAATTTCGCCGCCGACACCTGGGCCGGGAAAGCCACGCAGATCCACCCCGAGCTGGCGGCCTTCGACCTGGTGGTGGTCTCGGGCGAAGAAGGCGTCATCAAGCCCGAGCCGCGGATCTACGAGATCCTCGAGGAGCGTTCGGGCCTCTCGGGCGCGCAGCTGTTCTTCGCCGACGACAAGCCCGAGAACATCGCCGCCGCCGAGGCGCGCGGCTGGCGCGGGCATGTCTTCACCGGGCCGGAGGGGCTGGCCGAGGCCCTGCGCGCCGCCGGCCTGCCGGTCTGACGGGCGCGCGCAAGAGGAGGGACGGCATGGAAGGGCGCATCGCGATCATCGGCTGGGGCTCGCTGATCTGGGACCTCGACGACCTCGCCCCGCATGTCGAGGGCGCGTGGCGGATGGGCGGCGGCCCGGCGCTGCCGCTCGAATTCTCGCGCATCTCGCCGAAGCGGCTGATGGGGCTGGCGGTGTGCATCGACGAGGGCTGGGGCGCGCCCTGCCCGACCCATGCCATCCGCTCGGCCCGCCGGGATGTGGCGGCGGCGCGCGAAGACCTGGCGCGCCGGGAACGCGCGCCGCTGGGGCTGATCGGGCAGGTCTGCCTGCGCACCGGGCTGGCGGAGGGGCCGGGCGCGGGCGTGGTGGCCGACTGGGCCCGCGCGGTCGGCGCCGCGGGGGCGGTCTGGACCGGGCTGCGGCCGAATTTCGCCGAGCATGCGGGCCGCGCCTTCGACCATGACGCGGCCGAGGCCTGGGTGCTGGGGCTGGAGGGCGCCAGCCGGGACGAGGCGGTGCGCTACCTTGAAAACGCGCCCGCCCAGACCGACACGCCGCTGCGCCGCCGCCTCGCCTCCCGCGACTGGTGGCGGGCCGAGGCGGCGCGGGTGGCGGCGCTGGATGCGCGGACGGGCGCCTAGCCCCCGTTCATCACCCGAAATCCTCGGTCATCAGCGCGACGACGCCCATCGCGACCAGCCCGGCCATGCCGAGGTTGAAGGCCCTGAGCCGCCACCCGTCCCCCAGCCAGCGCCCCGCGGCCTTGCCGAACAGGGTCCAGGCGTGGGTGGAGCTGAGGCCCGAGACGAAGAACACCGCCGCCGCCGCCGCGGCCTCCTGCACCGGGGCGGCGCCGGAGGCGAACTGCGCCAGCACCCCGAGGCACATCATCCAGGCCTTGGGGTTGATCCACTGGAAGCCCGCGGCCTCGAGGAAGCTCAGCGGGCGGCCCCGGGCGCGGCCCGAGCCGGGGGCCGGGGCGGTGGCGATCTTCCACGCGATATAGAGCATCGCCGCGGCGCCCGCCCAGCGCAGCCCCTCGCGCAGGATCGCGCTGCGCTGGAACGCCTCGCCGAGGCCGAGGCCGATGGCGAAGCACATCACGCAAAAGCCGATGGTGACCCCGAGCAGGTGCGGAAGCGTGGCGCGATAGCCGAAACGCGCCCCCGAGGCGGCGAGCATCGCGTTGTTCGGCCCCGGGGTCCAGGACCCGGCGAAGGCGAAGGCGGCGAGGGCGAGCAGCGTCTCGGCGCCCAGCGGGTCGGGCGCGGCGGGGACGGACGCGGCGGGGACGGACGCGGCGGGGACGGCCTGGGCCGCCGCGACGAGGGCGAGCTCTCCGGCCAGGGCCAATGCAGTCATGCGCCATCCTCCCCGCGCGCTTGCGTCAGCCACCCTGACCCAATTCAGGGCGCAACCATGCGCCGGGGCGCCCGCCCGCGGCAATCCCGCGGGGCATGAAGTTCGGTGATGGGGGCGATCACGCCTCCCCGGCGCCGCCCTCGGGGATCGAGGCGAGCAGCGCCGCCTTGTCCGGCGCGAAATCCGCGGCGAGCCAGGCCGCCTGCAGCCGGTTCAGCGCCGCGCCCAGCGCGGGGCCGGGTTCGACCCCGCGGGCGATCAGGTCGCGCGCGGTCACCGGGAAGGCGGCCGCGGCGCCGCGGGCGATCTCGGCCTCCAGCGCCGCGGCGGCGGCGGGGGTCAGCAGCGCGCCGGCGCCTGCGGCGGCGATGAGCGCGGCGTCCCGGGCCGGCTCCGCCCCGTGCCGCCAGGCGGCGATGGCGGGCGGCTCGGCGGCGGAGAGGCACTCGGCGATGCGCTCAAGACCCCGCGCCTCGGCCCGCGACAGCCGCCAGGCCTCGGCCAGCCCCAGGCCGGGGCCGTCGGGGAAGGCCCCGGTCGCCGCCCGGCCAGCGGCCATCCCCGCCGCCGCCCGCCGGGACCAGGAGGGCGCGACGCCCGCCGCCTGTTCAGCCGCGACCAGCGGCGCGATCGCCTGCGCCTCGAGCCCCGGCGCGGCGCGCATCAGCGCCCCGCAGGCGGCCATGGCGCAGAGGGCGGGGGCCGGGTCGGGCGCGGCCAGCAGCTTCTTCATCTCGGCCCCGATCCGCTCGCGCGACAGGCGCTCGATCCCCTCGGCCTCGGCCGCGCAGGCGGCGAGCCCCTCGGGGTCGATCCCGCCCCCCGGGTCGCCGAACCAGGCGTGGAAGCGGAAGAAGCGCAGGATGCGCAGGAAATCCTCGCGGATCCGCTGCTGCGCGTCGCCGATGAAGCGCACCCGGCGCGCGCGCAGGTCCGGCAGCCCGCCCAGCGGGTCCACCAGGTCCCCCTCCGGCGTGCAATAGAGCGCGTTCATGGTGAAGTCGCGCCGCGCCGCGTCCCGGGCGATGTCGTCGGTGAAGGCCACCACCGCGCGGCGCCCGTCGGTGGCGACGTCGGCGCGCAGGGTGGTCGCCTCGATCCCCACGCCCTTGTGGACGGCGGTGACGGTGCCGTGCTCGATCCCCGTCGGCACGGCGCGCAGCCCGGCGGCGGAGAGGAGGCGCATCGTGTCCTCGGGGCGCGCGTCGGTGGCCATGTCGATATCGGTCGCCCCGGCCCCGAGAAGCGCGTTGCGCACGCAGCCGCCCACGAACCAGCTGCGCGCGCCCCCGGCGGCGAGGGCGGCGGCCACGGCCTGCGCCGCGGGGGCGCGCAGCCAGGGGGCCGAAAGGCGCGTCGGCGCGGCGGGATCGGGCAGGTCTCTGGTCATGGCCGAGAGGCTTCGCACGCCCCCGCCCCCCGCGTCCAGCGGCGCGCGCCGGGCCGCGACAAAGCGGCGTGCAGGGGCGCGACAAAAAGGAAACCGGGGCGCGGGGCGGGTCGATCCCGCTGGACCTGCGGGCCGCGGGCGCGCATCATGGGGACATGCCCGCCGCCCTGCCCCTGTCCGCCCTCGCCGCCCCGGCCGACGCCGCCCCCTCCGCCCCGGACCTGGCCGGACCGGCCGAGGCCAGCGGCGCGGACCGAATCGCGCTGGTCGACGCGCTGGAGCGTCTGAAGGACGGGGTGGACCTGTTCGGGATGCCGCTTCTGCGCCCCGACGCGCGCGGGGAATTCGCAAACCGGGCCGCGCATGTCGCGGCGCTGCGCGGCGACATGGCGGCGATCCTGGCGCTGGAGGCCGCGGGCGCCGACCTGCGCGCCCCGGGGGCCGAGGGACTGCCGCCCGCCGCCCTCGCCCTGCGCGCGGGCCGCACCGACGCCGCCGCCGTGCTGCGCGCCTTCGCCGAGCCGCGCGCCGCCGATGCGCCGAGGCGCCGGGCCCGCCGCCTGCGGCTTGTGCCCGACCGGGCCGAGCGCGCCTGACAGGTCCCAGCGGCCGACTTTCGCTGACCGGGATCCAACCGTTCGGGATGCGCCCCGCGCCCGTCAGTCCGGCGCGCCGCCGCGGGGCCGCCGCGGGGGCATGTCGGCGCGGTCCAGCACCCGCGCCTCGGCCGAGGCGACGCCCATCGGGTCGCCCGAGGGCCGCAGCCCCTCGCCCGGCAGCGCCGCGCCGGGGCCGACGCGGCCCTCGGCCAGCGCCTGAAGACGGTCCGAGAGCCCCACCAGCATCCGCGCCGTGGCGCCCCAGATGTACCGCCCCTCCCACGGGATGGCGTAGAAATACCGCCGCTTGCCCTGCCAGTCTCGGCTGTCGCGCCGCCGGTTGGCCGGGTCCATGAGGAAGGAGAGCGGCGGCTCGAACACCTCGGCCACCTCGCCCGGGTCGGGGCGCGGCACGAAGGCCGGGTCGACGATGCCCACGAAGGGGGTGATGGCGAAGCCCGTGCCCGTCTCGTGCCCGTCGATCTCGCCCAGCAGGCGGACCATCGAGGGGGGCAGGCCGATCTCCTCCTCCGCCTCGCGCAGGGCCGCGTGGGCCAGCGACGGGTCCGAGGGGTCGAGCTTGCCGCCCGGGAACGCCACCTGCCCCGAATGGGCCTTCAGGTGGTCCGAGCGGCGGGTGAGGATGACGCGCAGCTCGCCCTCCCGCTCCACCACCGGGCAGAGCACCGCGGCGGCGCGCAGCCTGGGCCGCCCGCCCGAGAGGGCGGGACGCAGGTCGGGGTTGAGGTCGTAATCCGAGGTGCCCGCGTCCTGGGCCCGCGGCGCGGCGACGGGTGACGCAGGGTCAGGCGCATCGCCCGCGACCGCCCGGGCCAGAAGGTCGATGGAAAGGGGTGCGCGTGTCATGGCCGGGAAGATGGCGCGGCGGGGGCCCGGCGGCAAGCGCCCCCGGGCCCCCGCGGCGCCGCAGCGCGGGAATGGCCGGGTTGCGCGCCGGGAAAGAAAAGGCGTCAGCCTTGCTGCGACAGCCGCGCCCGCGCCGCGTGGAACACCGGCGCGAGGGCGGCCGCGTCGACGCCAGGCGCCTCGCCCACCGCCGCCTCCACCGCATCGAGGATCTCGGGGGCCGGCCGGAAGCGCATGTCGCGGCGCGGGCGGCGGATGCTGGGGTGGTCGCGCGGCACGGTCCGGGCGGCGAGCCATTCGGGGTCGAGATACGCGGCCTCGGGGATCAGCGCCGCGGGCGGCTCTCCCGCCTCCTGCGCGGCGTCCAGCGCCCCGCGCCCCAGCCCGTCCCCTTCGAACAGAACCATGAGCACGGGGTCCGCTTGCCCATGGGAGGCGGCGGCCTCGCGCAGCGCCTGCGCCACGCGCTCGGGCGGCGCTGCGCCGGGCAGCATCGGGAAGCCGAACAGGAACATCCCGCCCCCCTCAGAACATCCGCAGGTCCAGCGTCGGGTCGCCGTCGTCGTAATCCGACAGCTCCAGCCCCGCCGCCGCGGCGATGGCATTGAGCGCGGGGACGATGATCTCCCGCTCATCCGTCTCCAGCAGCCCGCCGCCGCGCGCCTCGTCGAGATCGTTCAGCGCCCGCACCGCCTCGTCGAGCTCGGCCTTCACCGCGCGCCGCGTGTCCGCCGCCCCGGCCTTCGCGGCGAAGCGGCGGATGATCGCGGCGACCTCGGCATGGGCCTCGGCGTCGTGGGCGGGCATGTCCTCGTCGTCGAAAAGGGGCTCCCACGCCTCCTCCAGCTCGGCGATGCAGGCGGCGGCGCGGGCGGCGATCAGGCCGGTGTCGGGGGTCCCGGTCATGGCGCTCAGAGCCCCATCGCGTCGGCCCCGGCCAGCGGGAAGAATTCCCCGCCCGAGCGCAGGCCGAACAGGCGCGCGCCGCCTTGCTCCTCCACCTCGCCGATCTCCACCAGGCGGTAGAAGCTCTTGCGGTCGATCAGCGCCTCGAGGCCGCGGCGCACGTGAACGTAAGGCGAGGGCTCGCCGGTCTCGGGGTCCTTCTCAACCCGAATCGGGTTCTCGGGGCCCGCCGCCGTCTCGTCGCCGACATTGGTCGTGAAGGTGATGACCTGGGCGTTCCCTTTGCCGTCCACGCGGAAGTCCACGGCGACGAAGGGGGCGTCGTCAACGGTGATGCCGACCTTCTCGACCGGGGTCACAAGGTAGTGACGACCGTCTTCGTATTTCAGCACCGAGGCGAAGAGGCGCACCAGCCCCTCGCGCCCGATCCGGCCGCCCTCGTGCCACCAGGACCCGTCGCGCTTGATGCGGATGTCGAGGTCCCCGCGATAGGGCGGGTTCCACAAGTGTACGGGCGGCGGGCCCTTTTTCGACGCGGCGCCGATGGTCTTCGCCAGCCCCTCGGCCGCGCCGGTCCCGTCCGCGCGGGGGGCGCCGTTCGCGGCGGCGCTCTCGGACACGTGACCCTTTTCGACCATCGGAACCTCCCTTTGCGGCGGCGGCGCGACGTGCGCGGCTGTTGGACAAGCTACATGTTCAGCTTAGACTTTCCACACAAGACCACGCGCGCGCCCCCCCGCGGGGGGCCGCGCCGCACGGATGCCGCCCAGGCTGCTCAGACGTCGCGCAGGCGACGCCCCCGCGAAGGACGCCCGATGACCGAACATGACGACCTGCTGCCCAGGATCGAAGCCCTTGGCGAAACGCTGACCGGCGCGCGCGCGCAGATCGCCCGCCGCGTCATCGGCCAGGAAACGGTGGTGGAGCTGGCGCTGACCGCCCTCCTCTCCGGCGGGCACGCGGTGCTGGTCGGCGCCCCCGGCCTCGCCAAGACCCGGTTGGTGGAGACGCTGGGCGCGGTGATGGGCCTGAATGCGGGCCGGGTGCAGTTCACCCCCGACCTGATGCCGGCCGACATCCTCGGGGCCGAGGTGCTCGAGGACGCGCCCGGCGGCGGGCGCGCCTTCCGCTTCATCGAGGGGCCGATCTTCACCCAGCTTCTGATGGCGGACGAGATCAACCGCGCCTCGCCGCGCACCCAGTCCGCGCTTCTGCAGGCGATGCAGGAGAAGCACGTGACCGTGGCGGGCCAGCGGCGCGACCTGCCGCCGCCCTTCCATGTCCTCGCCACCCAGAACCCCATCGAGCAGGAGGGCACCTATCCGCTGCCCGAGGCGCAGCTCGACCGCTTCCTTTTGCAGATCGACGTGCCCTACCCGACGCTGGACGCCGAGCGGGCGATCCTGATGGCCACCACCGGCATCGACGACGCCGAGGCGCAGGCCGCGATGACCGCCGAGGGGCTGATGGACGCCCAGCGCCTCGTGCGCCGGATGCCCGCCGGGGAACAGGTGGTCGAGGCGATCCTGCGCCTCGTGCGCGCCGCCCGTCCGGGGGAGCCGGAAGCGAGCGACGCCGTGAACGCCTCGGTCTCCTGGGGCCCGGGGCCGCGCGCGGCGCAGGCGCTGATGCTCTGCGTGCGGGCGCGGGCGCTGCTGGAGGGGCGGCTGGCCCCCTCGGTGGCGGACGTGGCCGCGCTGGCGCGCCCGGCGCTGGTGCACCGCATGGCGCTGACCTTCTCGGCCAAGGCCGAGGGGCAGACGCTTGAGGCCGTGATCGACCGGCTGGTCGAAGAGGCGCTCGGGCTGGAGGCCGCGGCTTGAGCGACGCCTCCTCCTCTTCTCCCGCGGGCGCGCGCCGGACGGATGCGGACACCCCCGCCTGGCTGCGCCGGGACGCGGAGCGGATCTCGGGCGCGCTGCCGCCGCTGCTGGCCGAGGCCGAGCGGCTGGCCGCCAGCGTCGCCGCGGGCGTGCACGGGCGGCGGCGGGCCGGGCCCGGGGAGAGCTTCTGGCAGTACCGCCAGGCCATGCCCGGGGACCCGGCGACCGCCATCGACTGGCGCCGCTCGGGCCGGTCGGACCACATGTTCATCCGCGAGATGGAGTGGGAGGCGGCGCAGACCGTCGCCATCTGGGCCGACCTGTCGCGCGGCATGAACTGGAAATCGGACATGGCCCCCCGCACCAAGCGGCAGCGGGCGGCGCTGTTGTCCATGGCCCTCTCGGTGCTGCTGGTGCGCGGGGGGGAGCGGGTGTCGCTGCTGTCCACCGACGCCGAGGCGCCGCGCTCGGGCGAGACGCAGCTGACCCGCATCGCGCTGGCGCTGGCCGAGGAGGGCGGGCGGATGACCGCCGCCATGACCGAAGACGATTTCGGCGCCCCGCCCCGCGCGCCGATGGTGCGCGGCGGCAAGGCGGTGTTCTTCTCGGACTTCATGGGCCCGCGCGAGGATGCGCTGGCGGCGCTGCGCAACGCCTCGGACCGCGGCGTCCAGGGCGCCTTCGTGCAGATCGTCGACCCGGCGGAGGAGGCGTTCCCCTTCGACGGGCGGCTGGTCCTCACCTCGGCCGGCGGATCGGTGGATTTCGAGACCCACCGCGCCCGCGGCCTGCGCGAGATGTACAAGAAGAAGCTGGCCGAGCGGCGCGACGAGCTGTCGGACGCCTGCCGCGCCGCGGGCTGGCGGTTCGAGATCCACCGCACGAACGAGAGCCCGCGCAAGGCGCTCCTGTGGCTCTACGGCGCCATCGGCGGGGGGATGCGGTGACGGCCGCACGCCCCCTTCCCGGCGCCCGCGCCGCCTGCGGCGCCGCCCTGCGCCCTGCGCCCGCGGCGGGCGGCGCGCGCCGCCCCCTTGCGGCGCGCGGGTGTGAAGCGGCCTCCCGCGCCCCCCTGCCCGTCCCGCGCCCCCCCCGCGCGCCCGGCCCGGAGAACCCCCTCGCATGCTGACCCTCGGCCCGCTGGCCTTCCTCAACCCCTGGCTGCTGACCGCGCTCGCCGCCCTGCCGGTGCTGTGGATCCTGCTGCGCGCCACGCCCCCGGCGCCGAGGCGCCAGGTGTTCCCCGGCGTGCGCCTGCTGCTCGGGCTGCGGGACGAGGAACGCATGCCCGACCGCACGCCCTGGTGGCTGCTGCTGCTGCGCCTCGCGATGATCGCGGCGCTGATCGTGGCCTTCGCCCGCCCGGTGCTGAACCCGGCGCGGCCGCTGGCCGAGGGCTCGGGCCCGGTGCTGGTGCTGATGGATGGCGGCTGGGCCTCGGCCCCGGATTGGGAGGACCGCCGGGCGCGGGCGCTGGAGGCCGTGGAACAGGCCGACCGCGCGGGGCGTCCCGTCGCCTTCCGCCGCATCGCCGCCCCCGTCGGCCCGGGCGATCCCCTTGAACTGCGCGCCGCCGGCGACTGGCGCGGCGCGGTCGAGGCCGCGACCCCCTTCCCCTGGGCGCCGGACCGCGCCGGGTTCATCCCGGCGGTGGAAGCCTTCGCCGCGCGCCCGGCGGCCGAGGGCCTCTCGATCGTCTATCTCCATGACGGGCTGGCGCATGAAGAGGCCGACGGCCTCGCCGACGCGCTGACCGCCATCGCCCCGACCACCATGATCGGCCCCGGCCGCACCGCGCTGGCGCTGCGCCCGCCGACCCTGACGGACGGCGCGCTGACCGCCACGGCCCTGCGCGCCCAGGGCGGGGCCGAGCGCGCGGTCGCCGCCGTCGCCATCGGCCGCTCGCCCGAGGGCGCGGACCGCCGCCTCGCCCGCGCCGAGGCGCTGTTCGCGGAGGGCGAGACCGAGGCGACCCTCGTCTTCGACCTGCCGCTGGAGCTGCGCAACAACACGCGCCGCATCGCGCTGCTGTCCGGCGCCTCGGCGGGGGGCGTGACGCTGGCCGACGACGCGGTGCGCCGCAAGCGGGTGGGCCTCTTGTCCGGCGCCGCCGAGGATGGCGCGCGCCCGCTGACCTCTCAGCTGCACTTCCTGCGCCAGGCGCTGGTTCCCACCGCCGAGGTGATGGAGGGGCTGGTCCCCGAGATGATCGAGACCGGCGCCGACGCGCTGATCCTCGCCGATATCGGCGCCTTCCCGGATGAAGAACGCGCCGCCCTGACCGAATGGGTCGAGGGCGGCGGGCTGCTGGTCCGCTTCGCCGGGCCGCGGCTGGCCCGGGCCGAGGCGGAGCGGCGCGACCTTGAAGAAGACCCGCTCCTGCCCGTGCGCCTGCGCGCCGGGGGCCGGGCCGTGGGCGGCGCCATGAGCTGGGGCGCCCCGCAGCCCATCGCCGCCTTCCCCGAGGCTTCGCCCTTCGCCGGGCTGACCCCGCCCGCGGACGTCTCGGTGTCCCGCCAGGTGCTGGCGCAGCCCGGGCCGGACGTGGCCGCGCGCACCATCGCCTCGCTCGCCGACGGAACGCCCCTGGTGACCATGGTCCAGCGCGGCGAGGGGCGGGTGGTCCTGTTCCATGTCACCGCCAATGCGGAATGGTCCTCGCTGCCGCTCTCGGGCCTTTTCGTGCAGATGCTGGAACGGCTGGCGCTGGCCGCGGGAACCGGCGGGGCCGACGCCGCCGCGGCGGACCCGGAGCTGACCTGGACGCCGACCGTCGTGCTCGACGGCTTCGGGCGCGAGGCCGACGCGGACCGCGCCGCGGGCGTCCCCGGCGCAAGGCTCGCCGAGGGGCGGCCGGGCCCCGACGCTCCCCCGGGCATCTACCAGGCGGGCGCGCGGGCGCTGGCCCATAACGTGACGGGGCCGGAGACGGTGCTGGCGCTCGCCCCCCCGCCCCCCCCGAGCGCGAGCGCCGACAGCCTCGGGCGGGCCGAGGAGCGGGACCTGAAGGGCCCGCTGCTGGCCCTCGCCGCGCTCTTGCTGGCGCTGGACGCCGCCGCCTCGCTCTGGGTCTCGGGGCGGCTGCCGCGGATCGGGGCGCGGGCCGCCGGGCTGGCGCTGGCCGCCGGGCTGGGCCTTGCCGCCGTGGGCGAGGCCCGGGCGCAGGCCCTGCCGCCCGAGGTGGAGGCCCAGCGCCTGCCCATGCAGCTGGCGCAGGTTCCGGGCGTCGACACCCCCGCCTTCGGGACCGGAGAGCCGCCCGCGGGCGCCGCCGAGGCGGCCCGCCGCCGCTCCGAGGACGCGCGCGCCATCGCCGCGACCACCGACACGGTGCTGGCCTATGTCATCACCGGCGACGCCGCCGTCGACCGCATGTCCGAGGCCGGGCTGCGGGGCCTGTCCCGCGTCCTCGCGTCCCGCACCGCGGTGGAGCCCGCCGACCCGATCGGCGTGGATCTCGAGCGGGACGAGCTCGCCTTCTACCCGATGATCTACTGGCCGGTCTCGCCGGGCCAGGCCACGCCCTCGGACGCGGCCTATGAGAAGCTGAACGCCTTCACCCGCACCGGCGGCATGATCGTGTTCGACACCCGCGACGCGCACCTGTCGGCGGGGATGGGCGGCGGCACGCCCGAGGGGCGCGCCCTGCGCCGCCTCGCCGCCGCGCTGGACCTGCCGCCGCTGGAACCGACGCCCCAGGACCACGTGCTGACCCGCACCTTCTACCTGCTGAACGATTTCCCCGGCCGCTGGACCGGCGGCGAGACCTGGCTCGAGGCCGCGGTCGAGCCCGACGCGGCCGAGGGCCGGCCCTTCCGCAACCTCAATGACGGGGTGACGCCGGTGATCATCGGCGCCAATGACTGGGCCGCGGCCTGGGCGGTGGACAGCTCCGGCTCGTTCCTCGCGCCCACCACCAGCCTGCGCCAGCGCGAGATGGCCTTCCGCTTCGGCGTGAACCTGGTGATGTACGTGCTCACCGGCTCCTACAAGTCCGACCAGGTGCACGTGCCCGCGCTGCTCGAACGACTGGAGAACTGAACACGCGGGGGCCGCGCGCCGGTCCCCGCGACACGCCCCGGCGCGCGCCTCACCCGCGCGCGCGCCCGTGCGCCCCCGATGCGCCCCCGGCCATCCCGCCGGAGCCCCACGACGACCCGAGGAGAGTCCATGAGCGCCGCGCTCGAATTCTCGCCCCTGCTGCCGCTGCCGGTGATCGCCGTGCTGGCGGCCCTGTCGCTGCTGGCCGCCGTGCTGCACCTGTGGCGCGGCTCGCCCGGATGGGGGCTGCGGGCGCTGGCCGCGCTGGCGATCCTCGCCGCCCTGGCCGGCCCGTCCCTGAAGCAGGAGATCCGCGACCCCCTGCCCGACGTCGCCTTCCTGGTGGTGGATGAAAGCGCGTCGAACCGCATCAACGGGCGCGACTTGCAGGCCCAGGCCGCGGCCGGGGAACTGTCCGAGGAACTCGCCGCCCTCGGGGCCGATCCGACCGCGCCGCTCGAATGGCGGCTGGTGACGGTGCGCGACGCCCCCGAGGGGGCCCGCGGCGCCGACAAGGGCACGCAGCTGGTCGCCGCGCTCGAGGCCGCCTCGGCCGAGGTCGCGCCCGACCGCATCGCCGGGGCGATCCTGGTGACCGACGGCCGCGCCCACGATTCCGAGCGGTTCGACGGCTTCCCCGCCCCGGTCCATGTCCTGCTGACGGGCCGCGCGGACGAGTGGGACCGGCGCCTGGTGCTCGAAACCGCCCCCGCCTTCGGGCTGGTCGGCGACACCGTGCAGCTGCAGTTCCGGGTCGAGGCGCTGGGCGAGGCGCCGCCCGAGGTCTCCGGCTCGGCCCGCGTCGACATCCAGGTGGACGGCAAGCTGGCCCTGTCGCAGCCCATCCCCGTGGGCCGCCAGGTGACGCTGGCCCTGCCGGTGGAGCATGGGGGCGCGAACGTCGTCTCGCTGTCCATCCCCGCCGCCGAGGGCGAGCTGACCGACCGCAACAACGCCGCCGTCTTCACCATCAACGGCGTGCGCGACCGGCTGCGCGTGCTGCTGGTCTCGGGCGAGCCGCATCCCGGGGAGCGCACCTGGCGCAACCTTCTGAAGGCCGACCCGTCCGTCGACCTCGTCCACTTCACCATCCTGCGGCCCCCGACCAAGCAGGACGGGGTGCCGGTGTTCGAACTCTCGCTCATCTCCTTCCCGACGCGGGAGCTGTTCATGGAGAAGATCGACGAGTTCGACCTGATCATCTTCGACCGCTACCGCCGCCGCGGCGTGCTGCCCGACGCCTATATCCGCAACGTGGCGCGGTACGTGGAGAATGGCGGCGCGGTGCTGGTCGCCTCGGGGCCCGCCTTCGCAGGCGTGGAATCGCTCTGGCGCACGCCGCTGCAGACCATCCTGCCCGGCGCCCCCACCCCGCGGGTGATCGAGCGCGGCTTCCTGCCCGAGATCACCGAGGTGGGCCTGAAGCACCCCGTCACCGCCGGCTTGCTCCCCGAGGACCTGCCCGAGGGCGAGGCCCCCTGGGGCCGCTGGTTCCGCATGGTGCAGATGGAACGCGCCTCGGGCGAGGCGGTGATGCAGGGCGCGGGCGCGCCGCTGCTGATCCTCGACCGGGTGGGCGAGGGGCGGGTGGCCGCCCTCGCCTCGGACCACGCCTGGCTGTGGTCGCGCGGCTACGAGGGGGGCGGGCCGCAGGCCGAGCTGCTGCGCCGCCTCGCGCACTGGCTGATGAAGGAGCCGGAGCTGGAGGAAGAGGCGCTGACCGCCGAGGTCTCGGGCGACCGGGTCCGCGTCTCGCGCCGCTCGCTGAGCGCGCGGCCCACGCAGGTGACCGCCGCCGCGCCCTCGGGCGCGCTGGTGACGGCCGTGTACGAGGAAACCGCGCCGGGCCGCTGGACGGCGGAGTTCGAGGCGCGCGAGCAGGGCCTGTGGCGGCTCTCGGACGGCACGCTCGAGGCGGTGGCGGCGGTGGGTCCGCCCGCGCCGAAGGAGTTCGAGAACCCGATCAGCTCCGCCGCGCCCTTGGAGGCCGCGGTGGACGCGACCGGCGGCGGCGCGCTGCGGCTGGGCGCGGACGGCGCCGCGCCGGACCTGCGCCGGGTGCGCGAGGAGAGGGTGTCGGCGGGCCGCGGCTGGATCGGCCTTGCGCGGCGCGAGGCCTATGCCGTGCGCGACGTGTCGCTGACGCCGCTGGCGCCGGGCTGGCTGATGCTGGCGCTGGCGGGGCTGCTGACCGTCGGGGCCTGGCGGGTCGAGGGGCGCTGACGCGCCCCCGCGGCGCGGGAACATCGGGGGCGGGAGGGGGCGGATCCCCCTCCCGCCCCTTCTGTTTTCCCGCCTTCGGTTTTCCGGGCCGCCCGCGCCGGTTTCAGGCGTCGCGATCAGGCTGGAAGATATTCTTCGCGGCAGGGCCCGCGGACCCCTTCCCGAACGCCCCGGAGAGGCGCAGATTCATCCCTGCGCCGGGAGAGTCGGCGCGCTTCGGGATGCAAGGATCCCCGCCATGACCAGCAAGAAAAAGTGGAAAGAACCCAAGGGCGTGACCACCGTCGCCGGTGTGATGGCCGCCAAGGCGCCCGGCGCCCGCGCCGCCGCCGCGCCCGCGCCCAAGCCCGCGACCAAGCCGGGGGGCAAACGGGGCCGCTGAGCGCCCGCCCCCGCGCAGATCCCGGCGCGCTCCGCAGCCCCGGGACGCGGCGCAAGGGCCTTTCCCTCGCAGGTCCGACCGCCGATGCGGCGACGCCCGGAAGAGCGCCCCTCTTCCGGGCGTTCGCATGTCCGGGCCTTCGCAGGTCCGGGGGTGGGGAAGCGGCGGCCCCGGCGGGCGCCCCGCCGCGGGTCTCAGCCCCCCGGGGACCCGCCGGACCCGCCGGGCGCGTCCCCGCCCGCCCCGCCCAGCCCCGCGCGCCCCGAGACCAGCCGCGCGGCATCCGCCATCGGCAGCAGCGGCGACGCCCCCGAGGGGGTGGCCAGCCAGCGCGGGCGCCATTCCGGCGCGAAGCTCTCCTTGAAGGCGCGCAGCTCCTCGAAGCCGCCGAAGCTCCCGCCATGGCGGAAGATCACCGCGCCGAACCGCGCCCAGGGCCGCCCGCCCCGCGCGGCGCCCAGCCCCGGAAGCGGCGCGGTCCCGAGGCTGAACCGCCGCGCCCCGCGCGCCTTCATCTGCAGCATCGCCCCGGCGAACAGGAACGCCATCGTCCCCTCGGGCGCATCCTGCGCCAGCCGCGCCAGGTCGATCCCCGCCGCGGCGCCCTCCGCCCCCGCCCCGTCCGCCGCCGTCATCACCACGGCGAAGCCGACCGGGCGCCCCGCGCGCCGCACCACGGCCAGCGGCCAGCGGTTCAGCCAGGCCGGGTCGAACCGGCCGGCCGAGAACCCTTTCTCGCCCCTGCCGCGCGCGGCGAGCCAGGCGTCCGAGATCTCCGCCAGCGCATCGAGCAGCGCGGGGGCGTGCGGCGGGCCGTGCAGCTCGAACGCCAGCCCGGCGCGCGCGGCCCGGGCATGGGCGCCGCGCAGCGCGTCGCGGCCCGGGCCCTCCGGCGAGAAGCGCGCCAGGTCCACCACCGCCTCCTCGCCCATCCGGTGCAGCTGCATCCCGAGGTCGAGCATCACCGGCGCCTGGCCCTCGTCCACGTCGTAGAACACCGGGCGGGCGCCGGCGCGGCGGGCCTCCTCGACGAAGTCGAAGGCCACGTCCTCGGCCGCGCCCACGGGGCCGACCGGGCCGCCGAGCGCGATCCAGGACCCGCCCGAGACGTCGAACATCACGAAGGCGTCGCGCGCCTCGCTGAACATCAGCGCCTTGTCCCCGGTCAGCGCGAAACCCGCGTCGGGCGCGGCGCCCCGGCGCAGGACCGACGCGGCCGCCGCCAGCCCGGCCGGGCCGGGCCGCGCCGGGCGCAGCCGCGGCGCGCGCAGCAGCAGCAGCAGCGCCCCCGCCCCGACCGCGAGGCTGACCAGCAGCCCCGCGCGCAGCGCCCGCGGCGCGGCCTCGTCCCGCGCGAACTGCCACCACAGTTCGTGCGCGTAGGGCGTGCTCTTGTGCGCGAAGAACAGCACGAACCCCACCGCCGCGATCCCCGCCAGCGACAGCGCCGCCCAGGACGGGCTGAAGGCGGCATGGGTCAGCACCGAGCGGCGGCGGAACGCGCCGCGGAAGGGCCAGAGCAGCGCCATCCCCAGGACCAGGGTCGCGGCCTGCCCCGGCTCGACCCCCTGGACCAGCGCCACGGCGGCGCCGACCGCCATGGCGAGGACGCTCAGCCACAACGCCCCCGCGCTGCGCCGCGCCAGCCCCGAGGACAGCACGATGAGCAGCGCGCCGAGCGCGCTCTGCAACAGGACCGAGCCCTCGAGGAAGGCGAGCGGGAACAGCGCCTCGGCGGTCTCGGCCGCCTCGGTCACCGGCGGCAGCAGCGCCGAGAGCGACATCCACAGCCCCGAGCCGAACACCATGACCGCAAGCAGGAACGGCGCCGCCGGGGCGAGGGCGCGGAAGGCGGGCGAGAGGATCGCGAAGACCCGCCCCGCGGCGCCCCCCGCCGCCCGGCCGCCGAAGGACCGCCAGGCCTCGAAGCCCGACATCGCCGCAAGGGCGACGGCGAAGGGCGCGAGGTAATAGACGAGGCGATAGAGCAGCAGCGCGGCGGCGATCTGCTCGACCGCCGATCCGGGCGGGAAGGCGGCGATGACCACCGTCTCGAACACCCCCACCCCGCCCGGGACGTGGCTGATCACCCCCGCCATGGTCGCGGCGGCGAAGACCGCGAGGAAGGTGGCGAAATCCGGCGCCCCCGCGGGCAGCAGCAGGTAGAGCGTGAGCGCCGAGAAGCAGATGTCCCCGAGGCTGATCGCCAGCTGCGTGGCCAGCAGCCGCGGCGTCGGGGCCAGGAGCGAGAAGCGCCCGACCGTCAGCCGCCGCCCGGTCAGCGAGGCCCAGAGCACCGGCGCGGCCACCGCGGCGAGCCCGAGGCACGCGACGAGGCGCGTGGTCCCGGGCCCGAAGGGCAGCACGGCGGCCAGCGCGCCGGGATGGATCGCCAGCGCCCCGAGCCCCACCAGCGTCGCCGCCACCCCGAAGGCCATCGCCGCGAAGGTCGACACAGCCGCCACGTCGAACCCGTCGAGCCCGAGCCCCGCGTAGAGCCGCCAGCGCACCGCGCCGCCGGACACCGCGTTCAGCCCGACCGTGTTGCCGAAGGCGTAGGCGAGGAAGCCCCCGCTCATCGCCACGGGCGGCGGCAGCGGCTTGCCGATATGGCGCAGCGCCGACCAGTCATAGGCGGCGAGGCACGTGTAGCCCGCGAAGGTCGAGACGAGGGCGGCGGCGATCACCGCCGGCGACGTGCCGCGGATCTGCGCCGCCACCGCCTGGATGTCGACGGGCGCGAGCAGGCGCCAGAGCGCGTAGGCCCCGAGCGCGAACAGACCCAGCGCCAGCGCGTAGGGCGCGGCGGCGCGCAGCCGCCCCGCCGGGCCCCGCGGCTGCGGCGCGGCAGGCGCGTCCTCGAGGCGTTCGACGAGACCGACGGGCGGGCCGCCGGGAGGGCCGCCGGGGGGAGCGCCGGGAGGTCCCGGGTCAGCGGAGTGCTGCATGGGGTCGGGCATGGCCGCGGCGCCTCCTTGAAACCGGCCCGGCGGGCCGCGCGGCCCCGCAAGCGGACCGGGGCCGGCCGGCCCCGCAAGCAGGACAGGCCCGGGCGGCTCCGCAAGCGGGACGGACCCGGGCGGCCCCGCAAGCAGGACAGGCCCGGGCCGGCGCCCCGGGACGCATCACGAGGGCCGCCCGGATCGCGCCGGGCCGCACGGGGCGCGGCAGGGCGCGCGGCACGGGACGCGGCACGGGACTGGGCACTGGACGGGGCACGGGGCGCTGGACGGCCCCCCGCACGCGGTCCCGCCCCGGGGCGCGCATCCGGGGGCGGCGGGCGGCGCGGCGCACCGGCGGCCCCTCATCCCCAGCGCTGGACCAGCCCCGCGACGCCGTCCATGGCGCCGTCCTGAAGCTCGCGCGCCAGGATGCGGTCGGGGTTGGTCGGGGGCGGGAACTCCACCCCAAGCGCCAGGTCGCGGCGAAAGCCGAAGCGGCGGTAATAGGGCTCGTCCCCCACCAGCACCACGCGGGTCCAGCCCGCCTCGCGCGCGCGGTCGAGCGATTCCATCATCAAGAGGCCGCCCAGCCCCTCGCCATGCCGGGTCGGGTGGACCGCCACGGGTCCGAGCAGCAGCGCCGGGACGCCCGGGCCCGGCGCGTCCGGGACGGGCGGCGGCGGGGCGGGGCGGGCGGCGGGCGGGTCCGCGTCCCCTGCGGCGGCGCCCTCGGCGGCGGCGTCCGCGTCCCCGGCGGCCCCTGCGCCGCGCCCGTCCTCCTCCGCCCCGGGCGGCGGGGCGATGCGGATCGGCCAGTAGCGGATCGCCCCCGCCACGGCGTCGTATTCGTCGCGCATCAGCAGGCACAGCTCGGCCACCGGGTCCACCCCGTCGCGCAGCCGGTAGGAGCTGAGCGCGGTGCGGCCGGGGGCGAAGGCGGTGTCATAGAGGTTCTCGACCTCGTGCCAGTCCGCGGGCGTCTCACGGTAGATGCGGAACATGGGGCGGGTGCTGGCTCCTGGCTTCGGCGCGGTGGCCCATAGTCTTAGCGAAGCGCGCCGCGCTTGCACAGGGCCGCCCTCGCCCGCCCCCCGTCGCCCTCCGCCGCGCCCCCCATCGCGCCCCCGCGACCGCCCCGTGACCGGCCCGCGACCGGCCCCCGACCGGCCCCGACTGGCCGCGGCGGCCCGGGCGCGCTACCTGTGAGCGCGCCGCGCGGCCCCCGCGCCCCACCCATCGCGCCCCATCATCGCCCGGCGCCGGCCCGGCGGGCCGCCCCGCCCCCGGCGCCCCGACAGGAGACTTCCCCCGTGCACTACCGCATCGCCGACGGCCATCCCCTGCCCCACAACCCGTTCAAGGCCATCGTCGCCCCGCGCCCGATCGGCTGGATCTCCTCGGTCGACGCCGCCGGGCGGGTCAACCTCGCGCCCTATTCCTTCTTCAACGGCATCGCCGACGACCCGCCGATGGTCATGTTCTCCTCGCTCGGGCGAAAGGTGGGCCGGGACGAGGCGAAGGACTCCGTCTCCAACATCGAGGCGACGGGCGAGTTCGTCGTCAACGCCGCCGACTGGGCGCTGCGCGACGCGATGAACGTGTCCTCGGGCGGCTACGCGGCCGAGGAGGACGAGTTCGAGCTGGCGGGGCTCGAGAAGGCCGGGAGCCTCGAGGTGCGCCCCCCGCGCGTCGCCGCCGCCCCCGCGGCGCTGGAATGCGTGCTCGACCGGATCGTCGAGCTGCCCGCGTCCGCGGCCGGCCTGCCGAACCGGATGGTGATCGGGCGGGTGGTCGCCGTGCACATTCGCGACGACGCCCTGACCGACGGGATGTTCGACATCGCCAAGGCGCGCTTGATCGCCCGCTGCGGCTACCGCGATTACCTTTCGGTCGATTCGCTGTTCCAGATGACTCGCCCCAAGGGCGGAGATCGCGAGGCGCTGGGCTCTTGAGTCCAGTGTCGCTGAAGGCCCCTTCAGCGTTTCCGCAGGCAGGCCGGAAAAGCCACCGGATCTTAACTCCTGTATACGGGCTTTAACCACCGCAAGACTGTGGAACGCCCCGAAAGGGGGTCGAAATCGGGGTAAACGCCGCTTTCACCGCGATAATCCCCCCACATTAACCCGCGGAATACCGGCCCGGGGCCATTGTCTCCCCACAGGAGACGCGGACGTATCCACCACCCACCGCAGACCCTGGCCCCGGAGGCGCGGCGCAGTCAGCCGCCTCTCCGGATCCGGACCGAAACGGCCGCGTCGGCCGCCGAAGCCCGGAAGCGCCGAGACCCGATGTGTATCAGGGACCCGGCGGATGTGAGCGAGCGTAAGTGCGTGCCCCTGCGTCACAGGCCATGTTCGGCCGAAGGGGAAGCAAGGGCCGCGTGGCCCGCAGCGTCGAGTGCAGAGCGTAAGGTGCGCCGCCCGCGTCAAGGGACGGCAAGCGTAGAGTGAAACGGCCGGGCGCGTCTGATCCGGCCAGCGTCGAGAGTGCAAGTCGGATGCGTCTGGTCCGACCCGCGTGAGGGAAGATGCCGGCGACGTTCGATCCGGCAGGCGTCGAGTGAAGTGTTCCAGCCGGGGCTCGTGGGACCCGGCGCGCGTAAAGTGAAGGCGCCGGGCGCGTTGATCCGGCAAGCGTGAGTGTTCCGGTCGCAGGCGTTGCAACGCGGCCAGGCGTAAGACCAGGGGATCGCACGGTGTTCGCGGTCCGCGTTCGTGAAGTTCCGCCGCGCACGTGCCGCGCGGCAGGCGTGAAGTCGGTTCCCGCGCGTATCGGTGGGACAAGCGTGAAGCGTGGTCGCAAGCGTCAGGTGCGACGGCGTATCAGCATCCCGCCGGCGTCAGGGGGCGGACAGCGTAGGGTCTCGGTCGCGGCGTTTCGGGCGACAAGCGTAGAGTGTAAGCAAGGTGCCGACGCGTATGGTCGGTGGAAACGGTTCGGAGCGGTCGGTAAGCCGTGTCCGTGAACGCCGAGAAAATGCGGCGAGGTCCGGCGACCGTCCGGAGACGCGCAGGAAGTCCGAAGGCGAGTTCGCGAAGCGCGCCGCACGGGGACCGACGGCCATGCAAGGGTCGTCGGCCCCGCGCCAGCCCCCCAGGGGGCGCGGGGCGAAGCCCCTCCGCGCCGAGGCGCGAAAACCTCTCCCGACCAGCCTCTCCCGATCAGCGGCGAAACCGGCCCCCGGCCCAACGCCCCAGGCCCAACGCCCAAGGCCCCATGTCAAAGGCCCGAGACCCCAGGCGGCTCGCCCCCAAGGCGCAGCCGGCGTTTTGCTTCGCGCCGCCGCCGCCAGGATCCCCCGCCGCACGCGCCCGGCCCGCCGCGCCGCGCCGGCGCCGCGCCCGCCGCGGGCGGACCGCCGGGGGCGCGGCCTCGCCGGCGTCTCAGTCCAGCACCGCGCCCGGGTTCATGATCCCCAGCGGGTCCAGCGCCGCCTTGATCGCCCGCATCGCCGACAGCTTCGCCGGGTCCGAATAGCGCTTCAGGTCCTCGGTCTTCAGCCGCCCCACGCCATGTTCCGCGCTGTGCGAGCCGCCCATCTGGTGCACCAGGTCATGCACGCAGCGCTTGATCGCCTCGCGCTGGTCCGCGTAATCGCCGCGCGACCGGCCCTGCGCCGGGAACACGTTGTAATGCAGGTTCCCGTCGCCGAGATGCCCGAAACAGTTCACCCGCAGCCCCGGGTCGATCCCGGCGATGGCGGCGGTCACGACCTCGATGAACCCCGCGATCCGGGTCAGCGGCACCGAGACGTCATGGCTCGACACCGCCCCCACGCGCCGGTTCGCCTCGGGCAGCATCTCCCGCACCATCCACATTTTCTCGCGCTGGGCCAGGGAGTTGGCGAGGGCGGCGTCGAGCACCAGCTCGGCCTCCATCGCCTCTTCCAGCGCCGATTCGAGCCGCTCCTGCATCTGCGCCCCCGCGGCGCCCGAGACCTCGGCCAGCACCGCCCAGTCCGGCGTCTCGATCGGCAGCTGCACCTCGGGGCAATGCTCGGCCTCGAAGGCGAATCCCTGGCGCGACATCAGCTCGAAGGCCGAGACCGTCTCGCCGAACCGCGCCCGCAGGTGGTGCAGCAGCGCCAGCGCCGCCTCGGGGCCCGGGACGGCGCAGAAGGCGGTCGCCGATTCCTCGGGCCGCGGGACCAGCTTCAGCGCCGCGCCGGTGATGATCCCCAGCGTCCCCTCGGAGCCGATCAGCAGGTGGCGCAGGTCGTAGCCGGTGTTGTCCTTGCGCAGCGTCTTCAGCCCATGCAGCACCGAGCCGTCGGGCAGCACCGCCTCGACGCCGAGGCACAGGTCGCGCGCATTGCCGTAGCGCAGCACCTGCACCCCGCCCGCATTGGTCGCGAGATTGCCGCCGATCCGGCAGGACCCCTCGGAGGCGAGCGAGAGCGGGAACAGCCGCCCCGCCGCCTCCGCCGCCTTCTGCGCATCGGCCAGGGTGACGCCTGCATCGACGATCAGCGCGTCTTCATCCGGCAGGCTCTCGCGGATGCGGGTCATGCGGTCGAGCGACAGCAGCACCGGCGCCGGGCCGTCCTTGACGATCTGCCCCAGCACCAGCCCCGTGCCCCCTGACCACGGCACGATCCCGACCCGCGCCCCGGCGCAGAGCTTTACGAGCGCAGAGACTTCCTCGGTTCCGGCGGGCCGCGCGATCACCGCCGCCTTGCCTTCCCAGCGCCCGCGGGGTTCTTCGAGGAACCCCGGCGCGTCCTCGGGGCGTTTCACCCCCTGGGGGCCGAGCAGGGCCGAGATCTTCTCCAGCAGCGCGGCGTCGGGGGCGTTGAGGGGGGCGCGGTCGGTCATGGCGGCTCTCCTTGCAGTCGGCGTCTTTACGGGCGGCGGAGGCCGCTGGATGACTGGCTTTATTGCGGGCGGGGCGCCGCGGCGCGGCGCAGGCGGTCGTTGACGGCGGCGCCGAGGCCCGCCTCGGGCACCGGCGCGACGGCGAGGCTCCCGCGTCCGCCCAGCGCCGCGTCGAGGGCGCGCAGCGCCGCGAACAGCGCCGCCGCCGCCTCGGCCGGATCCCCGGGAGGCGAGAGGTTCATCCGCGGGCCGTCATGCGCCTCGATCCCCTCCGGCTCCGGCCCGAAGCCGAGCCAGCCTTCGCCGGGACGCGGGGCCTCGGCGTTCAGCCGCACCGCCGCGCCGGGCGCGTAGTGAGAGGACAGCATCCCCGGCGCCTCGGGGGCCGGGTCGACGCCCGGTTCGGCCTTCAGCCCCGGCGCCTCGGCGCCTTCTACAAGCGGGCTTCCGTCCGCGGCGCGCAGCCGGTCGCCGAGCACCATGCGAAGGTCCTCCGCCGACACGCCGCCGGGGCGCAGCAGCCGCGCGGTTCCGTCCGCCTCCACCGCCAGGATGGTGCTTTCGACGCCCACCGCGCAGGGCCCGCCGTCCAGCACCGCGTCGATCCGGCCCGAGAGCCCGTCCAGCACGTGATCCGCCGTCGTGGGGCTCACCCGCCCCGAGACATTGGCCGAGGGCGCCGCGATGGGCCGCCCCGCCGCCGCCAGCAGCGCCCGCGCCACCGGGTGCGCCGGGCAGCGCAGCGCCAGCCGCGCACCGCCCGCCGTCACCGCCGGGGCGATGCCGCAACCGGGGCGCAGGGGGGCGACCAGGGTCAGCGGCCCGGGCCAGAACGCCTCGGCCAGCGCCTGCGCAGGGCCCTGCATCTCGATCCACTCCCCCGCCTGCGCGGGATCGGCGATATGGGCGATCAGCGGATTGAAGCTCGGGCGGCCCTTGGCGGCGTAGATCGCACCCGCGGCGCCGGGATTCGTGGCGTCGCCGCCAAGGCCGTAGACCGTCTCGGTCGGGAAGGCCACGAGGCCCCCGGCGCGCAGGATCCGCGCGGCCGCCTCCACGCCCGCCGCATCCGCGGCCAGCCGCAGGGTGGTCCCGCCGCCCGATCCTCGCTCCGCCCCAGCCGTCATCGATCCCTCGCCTTCCCCCGCCTGCGGCGCGCCGCCGCGTTCCGTCGCGTCCCGCTCGGGCAAGCCCGGCCTGAAATAAAGCGTTGCATTGCGTTCCCCTTGAAGGAGAACGCCCCCCGCCATACCGTTCGCGCCGATAAACCGGGCGACGGCCCGGCCCGGGACGCGCGGCGCCTGACAGCGACGCATAGCGCCCCGGGCCGCGGTCCGCAAACGTCCCGGCCGTTTGCCAGGAGGAACCCCGCATGCCCTACGCCGCCCCCGTGCGCGAGATGAGCTTCTGCCTCTCGAACGTCATCGGCCTCGACAAGCTCGCCGCCACCGCCCGCTACGCCCATGCCGACGCCGAGACGGTGCAGGCGATCCTGGGCGAGGCCGCCAAGCTGGCGGACGAGGTCTTCGCCCCCCTGCGCCGCAATGGCGACCTGCACCCGGCAGTGCTGGAGAACGGCGTCGTGCGCACCTCGCCCGGCTTCAAGGAGGCCTATGCGCAGTTCGTCGAGGGCGGCTGGGCCGGCGTCACGGCGCAGGAGGACTCGGGCGGCATGGGCCTGCCCATCGCCGTCGGCACCTGCGTGAACGAGATGATGGCGGGCGCCAACCTCGCCCTCTCGCTCTGCCCGCTGCTCTCCGCCGGGCAGATCGAGGCGCTGGAGCACCACGCCTCGGACGAGCTGAAGGCCATCTACCTGCCCAAGCTGACCTCGGGCGAGTGGAACGGGACCATGAACCTGACCGAGCCGGGCGCCGGTTCGGACGTGGGCGCCCTGCGCTCGAAGGCCGAGCGCAACGATGACGGCACCTACGCGATCTCGGGCCAGAAGATCTACATCTCCTGGGGCGACAACGACATCACCGGCAACGTCGTGCACCTGGTGCTGGCGCGCCTGCCCGACGGCAAGCCGGGCACGAAAGGCATCTCGCTCTTCGTCGTGCCCAAATACATCCCCGATGCGGACGGGAACCCGGGCGAGGCGAATTCGCTGCGGGTCGTCAGCCTCGAGCACAAGATGGGCCTGCATGGCTCCCCGACCTGCGTGATGGAGTTCGACGGGGCGAAGGGCTGGCTCGTGGGCGAGGAACATGACGGCATGGCCGCCATGTTCACCATGATGAACAACGCGCGCCTCGGCGTCGGCGCCGAGGGCGTGGCAGTGGCCGAGGCCGCCATGCAGCACGCGCTGGCCTATGCGCAGGAGCGCAAGCAGGGCCGCACCCCGGTGGGCGACGGCAACGGGACCATCGCCGACCATGCCGACGTGAAGCGGATGCTGATGACCATGCGCACGCTGACCGACGCCTCCCGCGCCGTGGCGCTGGACTGCGCCTTCAGCCTCGACATGGCCGTGGCCGCCGAGGACGAGGCCGAGCGCAAGGCCCACAAGGCCCGCGCCGCCTTCCTGACCCCCATCGCCAAGGCCTTCGGCACCGATGTGGGCTGCGAGGTCTCGGATCTCGGCGTCCAGGTCCATGGCGGCATGGGCTATGTCGAGGAGACGGGCGCGGCCCAGTTCTTCCGCGACGTGCGCGTCACCGCGATCTACGAGGGGACCAACGGCATCCAGTCCATGGACCTCGCCGCCCGCAAGATGATGGATGGCGGCGCCGCCGCCCGCGCCCTGCTGGCGGAGATCGAGGCGACGGCCAAGGCGCTGGAGGGCACGTCGCTGGACGATCTCGCCATGCCGCTGCGCACCGCGGCGGGCCAGGTGGCGGCGGCCACCGAGGCGCTGCTGGCGCAGGAGCTGAACGACCGCTTCGCCGGCGCCGTGCCGTTCCTGCGCCTCTGGGCGCTGGGGCTGGGGGCGCATTACCACGCCAAGGGCGCGCTGGCCGCCGCGGGCGGGCATGAGGGCGAGACCCGCGCGGCGCTGGCCCGGTTCTTCGCCGCGACGCAGCTGCCGCTGATCCCCGGCCTCGCCGCGCAGGCGGGGATGGGGGCCGCGCCGCTCTACGCCCTGCCCGCCGAGGCGCTGGCCTGATCCATGGGCGCAGGCGGGGGGAGGCGTTTCGGCGCAAGTCCCCCCGCCCGCGCCATGCGATGATAGGATCGCGAAACGGACCCGGCGCGGACGCCGCGCCGAACCGCTCTCCGGGCCCCGGCGTCTGCGCGCCGGGGCCCGCGTCATGACAACGGAGGCCCGCGCGCCCTTGCACTTCCCCCACGAGACCCCGCCCGAGAACGGAACCGCCATCCGCGTCGCCGAGGGCGTGTTCTGGGCGCGCCTGCCGCTGCCCATGCGGCTCGACCACGTCAACATCTACCTGATGGACGACCGGCTGCATGGCGGCCCGGGCTGGACCGTGATCGACACCGGCTTCCGCGGCCGCACCACCCGCGCCGCGCTCGAGGCGATCGAGGCGCAGGTGCTGGACGGGGCGCCGATCTGGCGGGTGATCGTCACCCATCACCACCCGGACCATGTCGGCTCGGCCGGGTGGTTGCTGGAGCGGCACGGGGCCGAGCTCTGGACCACCCGCACGGCCTACATGCTGACCCGGATGCTGCAGCTCGACCATCACGAGACGCAGCCGCAGGCGAATATCGACTTCTACGTCCAGGCGGGCGCCCCGGCCGAGCGGCTGGAGGCGTATCGCAACGCCGAGCCCTTCAACTTCTCGCGCACCACCGACCCGCTGCCCATCGGCTATCGGCGCATCCGCGAGGGCGGGACGGTGCAGATGGCGGGGCGGCGCTGGCAGGTGCTGACCGGCGAGGGCCACGCGGCGGAACATGCCACCTTCTGGTCCGAGGATGACGAGCTGGTCGTGACCGGCGACCAGGTGATCCCGGGGATCTCGTCGAATCTCGGGGTGCATCCGAACGAGCCGCTGGCCGACCCGGTGGGCGACTGGCTGGAGAGCTGCGCGCGGTTCCGCGACCACGCCCGCGCCGACCAGTACGCGCTGCCCGGCCACAAGCTGCCCTTCGTCGGCATCCCCGACCGGCTGCGGCAGCTGATCGACAACCACCGCAACGCGCTCGACCGCCTGCGCGCGCACTTGAAGGAGCCGCGGCGGGTGGCGGAATGCTTCACGCCGGTCTTCGGGCGCGAGCT
The DNA here is from genome assembly GCF_050586345.1 of Rhodovulum sp. DZ06. Lineage (NCBI taxonomy): Bacteria > Pseudomonadati > Pseudomonadota > Alphaproteobacteria > Rhodobacterales > Paracoccaceae > Rhodovulum > Rhodovulum sp. DZ06. Next base: position 27,697 of record NZ_JBOCEF010000005.1, on the reverse strand, counting down.
GGACGCGGCGGTGTTCGGCATGGGGCTGATCGAGGCGCAGGCCCACATGAACTACCTGCACCTGCGCGGCGAGACGGCGCGGGAGAAGGACGCGGGCGGCGCCTGGCTCTACCGCATGGCCTGAGCGGCGGAGCGGGCGTCTTCGGGGGGCGTGAAGCCCCCGCTCAGCCGCCCGCGCCGCGCCCCTGGCCGGCGCGCCCGGACGCGGTGGGGCGCCGGCGCGGCAGGGCGCAGGGCGCGGCGGGGGCGGGGGCGGGACCGGGCGGCCTGGCGCCCCCGCTGAAGGACGCCGCGCCCGAAGGGCGATGGCGGCCGGAAGCCCGGCGGACGCCGCCCGCGCCGCCCCGGTCGCGAAGCGCCGCCGCCTGTCGCCGCGCGCACCGCCCTCCCTGGTCCTCTTGCGCCTCTCCTGCGCCCCTCCTGCGGCCCGCCTCCGACCATCGCCCCCGCCGCCGCGCCCTTCGCCCTTTCCGCGCCGCCCCGCCTCGGCCATGCTGCGCGTCCCGCCGCCCGCGGCGCGCCCCCGCGCCCGACCGCCCTCCCCAGAGCCCCGAGAGACCCCGCCATGCCCCTTCGCCGCTCCCTCGCCGCCCTGCGCGGCCTCGCGCTCGCCGCCGCCTCGGCCGCGGCGCTCTCCGCCTGCGCCCCCGCCCCCGGCGGGCCGCCCAGCGCGGCGGATGTCCGCTCGGAACAGGCGCAGAGCCGCGAGCTGCTCGCCCGCCTGCAGAGCGAGGACAAGATCATCCATGACCGCCGCGCCGACGGCTATATCGACGCCCTCCTGGCCCGGGTCGAGGCCCAGCGCGCCCCCGGACTGCCGCCCCTGCGCGGCGCCATCGTCGCCGATGCGGACGTCAACGCCTTCACCACCGGCGGCGGCTATGTCTTCGTCAACGCCGGGATGCTCGCGGCGCTGGAGAACGAGGCCCAGCTGGCCATGGTGCTGGCGCACGAGGCCGCGCACGTGGATCTCGGCCATGTCTCCGCCGGGCGGCGCAACCGCCAGGCGGTCAGCGTGGTGGGCGCCATCGCGGCCATCGGCGGGGTCGCCCTCGGCGCCCCGGCCGAGCTGGTGCGCCCGGTGGTCGGCCTCGGCGCCCAGGCCGCCGTCTCGGGCTTCACGCGCGAGCAGGAGCGCGAGGCCGACCGCCTCGGGGCCCGCTACCTGCACGGCGCCGGCTGGTCGGTGATCGAGGGCGCGCGCAGCTTCGAGGTGCTGCGCCGCCTGTATGGCGACGGCGGCGGCTTCCTCGCCTCGCACCCCGCCTCGGCCGAGCGGCAGCAGGAGCTGAACGCCTATGCCCGCGCGATCGGGGCCGGGCGCGGCGACGTGAACCGCGAGGCGCACCTGCGCGCGACCCGTCGGATCCGCAGCGACGTGCTGGCCTATCTCGACGAGGCCGGGCGCACGAAGGAGGCCGCCCAGGTCCGCCGCAACATGCGCTGAGCGGCCGGGCCTCGCGCCCGGCCGGACACCCAGTCGCGCGCCCTGCTGCACAACGTCTCGCACAACGTGTCGCTCGCCCTGTCGCGCCCGCCCCCGGCCCGGGGGCGGGCGCCGGTTTGTTTACCCCCGGCGGGCATGATGCGGGCATGACCGGACCCGCCCCGCACGACCCGCCCGAAGACGCCCCGCGCCCCGCCGCAGCCAAGGCCGAGAGGCCCGCCACCGGCGCGCCGGGACGCGCCGCGCCAGGGGCCGCCCCACGCGCCGCGCCGGGAGCGGCGCCGAGGGCCGCGCCCCCCGCGCCGCCGCCCGGCATCCGCAAGCGCAAGGCCGCGCAAGGCGAAGCGGACACGGCGCGGGCCGACCAGGCCCCGCGCGCGGCCGCCCCGGCGCCCGGGCGCGCCGCCGCCGCCGCGAAGACCGCGCCGGCGGCCAGCTCCCCTGCCTCGCCGAAGCGCGCCGACCAGGCCCCGCCGACCGCCGTCTCCGGCCCGGCGGGGGCCGCGACGCCGCCTGGCGCGCGCAAGTCGGCCGCACCCACGGCTCCGCCGCCCTCTCGGGAAAAGTCGCCCCCTGCGGCGTCGGCGCCGGCGGCAGCTTCCCGCCCGGACGCCGCGCTCCGGGGCGCCCCGCAGACCGACGCCCCGCAGACGGACGCCTCGCAGACCGACGCTCCCCGGACCGAAGCCGCGCAAGCCGATGCGCCCTCGCCGGACGCCGCCCCCGCGGCATCCGCGCCCGCCGACGCCTCCACCGAAGCCGAAGCCGAAGCCACCCAGAAGGGCGAGCGCGGCTACCACCATGGCGACCTGCGGGCGGCGCTGCTGGACGCCGCGATGACGGTGCTGGAGCGCGACGGGGTCGACCATTTCTCGCTGCGCCGGGTCTGCGCCCATGCCGGGGTCAGCCACACCGCCAACCGCAACCATTTCGGCGATGTCGCGGGGCTGCGCGCCGCCGTCGCCACGCTCGGGTTCAAGCGGCTGGGGATCGCGCTCGCCGCCGGGGCCGCCGCCGCGGGCCCCGCCAGATCGGACGGCGCCGCCGCGGTGATGGAGGCCTATGTCGCCTTCGCCCGCGGCGCCCCCGACCTGTTCCGCCTGATGTTCCAGCTGCGCCCGGCGGATGACCGCGACGGGACGGCGGCCGAGGCCGCGCGCGCCGCCCTCGCCGCCTTCCACCGCGCCGCGCGGGGGCTGGAGCTCGCCACGCCCCTGCCGCCGCTCGAGGACGGGCGCTCGCCGGGGATCTACCTGTGGACGCTGGCGCATGGGCACGCGCACCTGGCCGTCGGCGGCGGCCATGCGCTGGCCGCGCCCGAGCTCGAGGGCGCAGGCGACCTGCCGCCCGAGCCGGACCCGCGCATCGCGGCGGCCCGCAGCAGCGCCGGCCGCGCCGCCCGCCGCCATCGCGACGCGGCGGCGGCGGCGGGACGGGCGCGGCCCGCGCTGCCGACGCTGCCCGACGCGCCGCCGCGCGAGGAGGCGCCCGAGGCGCCGCCGCCCAGGCCCTCGCCGCTCGCGGCGCCCGAGTTCAGGCGGATCGCACCGCGGATGCGCTTCTCGCAGCCCTTCGCCTTCGAATCGCTGAACGCGACCCCGGGGGCGCCGCCCCTCGCCACGCCGAAGGAGCGTCGCTGACCCCCGGCGCCCGGGCCGGAGCGGCGCGCCCCCGCCGAAGGACGCGGCGCCCGAAGGGCGACGGGGCCGGAGGCCTCGGGCCGGGCCTTTTCGCCGAACCGAAGGCGCGGCGGCGGAGGGGGATGCCGCGCGAGAACGCCCCGGGGGCCGCGACGCCCGGCGGACAGGCCGCCCGGCGCCGCACCGCCTGCCCCAA
>NZ_JBOCEF010000005.1:0-24314 GCF_050586345.1 Rhodovulum sp. DZ06 | reverse complement strand
CGGCCAACGGCCAACGGCCAACGGCCAACGGCCAACGGCCAACGGCCAACGGCCAACGGCCAACGGCCAACGGCCAACGGCCAAGAAGCGCCGCACGACCCGCCCCGCGGATCAAGCCCCGTTCGATCGCCCCCCGCGCAGCTTGGCCGCCGGAGCGCCGCCCGGCGCAGCTCGACCGCCGGGGCGCGGCGGACCGTCGTCACGCCCCGGAACGCCTCCAAGCGCGGGCCGCGGCCGCCCCGCCGTCCACGCACGCCAAAGGGGCGCGCCCGCAGCCGGGCGCGCCCCTTGCATATCCAGGCTCTCGATCCTGTCCCGCGCCCGGCCTCGCCGGGGCGCTCAGACCCGGATCAGGCGTTGACGGCCGCCATGAACAGCAGCACGCCGATGCAGACCACCGCCAGGATGATGCCCGCCTTGATGAAGCCCGCGAAGGTCTTCTCCTGCTCGGTGATGTCCATCTTGCCGTGAATGTGCTCGCCCATGGCGCAACTCCCGCATTCATCCGCCGCAAGCGCGGCGCGTCTCCCGACCCTTTCGCATCGACCGCCCGGGACCTGCCCGCACGCCGCTGCGCATCTCAGCCAGTCTGTTACAGCCCCGGGCCATGCGCAAGCAAGGGGCGTTCGCGTCGCGCCGCCCGCGCGCGGGGCGTTCTTTCGTCCCACCCCGCGCCGCGCCCGGACGCCCTACGCCCTACGCCCGCCGCGCGCAAAAAGAAACGCCCCGGACCAATGGCCCAGGGCGTTCGGGTTCTTCAGCGAGGGTGTCAGGACATTGCCGCCCCGACGCTCCTTGCAAGGCTCAGAGGAGGCCTTCGCGCTGCGCCTTCTTGCGCGCGAGCTTGCGCGCGCGGCGAACGGCTTCGGCCTTCTCACGGGCGCGCTTCACCGACGGCTTTTCATAAGCCTGGCGGAGCTTCATCTCCCGGAAAACACCTTCACGCTGCAACTTCTTCTTGAGCGCGCGGAGCGCCTGATCGACGTTGTTGTCGCGGACCATTACCTGCACTGACGTCACCACCTTTCCGATTTCGGGTCCTTTGAGAGCGCGCTATATATCAATGGCGCGGGCGGGAGTCCATGCCCGCGACGCTCCCGGACGCCCGGGAAAACGCAAAAAGGAGCCCGTCATGACCGACGCCGACCGCACCCCCTCCGAAGCCGAGCGCATCGAGGCCTTCCGCGACCGGCTGCTCGACGCCATGCTGATGCACGTGCCCTTCGACGGCTGGTCGAAGGCGGCCATGGACATGGCGATGTCCGACCTCGCCGCCCGCGGCGAAGCGCCCGATCCGGGGCTGGCCAAGCTCGCCTTCCCGCGCGGCGGCATCGACGCCGCCCTCGCCTTCCACCGCCGCGGCGACCGGCAGATGGAGGCGGCCTACGCCGCCGCCGACACCGACGCCATGAAGATCCGCGACCGGGTGACCTTCGCCGTGCGCACCCGGCTCGAGATCGCCGAGAAACACCGCGAGGCGGTGCGCCGCGGCGCCACGCTGCTCGCCCTGCCGATCCACGCGGCCGAGGGCGCCAAGGCCGTCTGGGGCACCGCCGACGCCATCTGGAAGGCGCTGGGGGACACCAGCCAGGACCTCAACTGGTATTCCAAGCGCGCCACGCTGTCGGGGGTCTACTCGGCCGTCGCCCTCTACTGGCTGCAGGACGAATCGGAGGGACGGGCCGAGACCTGGGCCTTCCTCGACCGGCGCATCGACAACGTGATGCAGATCGAGAAGGGCAAGGCGGCGTTCCGCAAGTCGCCGCTCGGGAAGATCTTCGGCGGCCCGCTGGCCCGCGCCTCGGAAGCCGTGAAGGCGCCCGGCGCCGCCCGCCCCGGGCGCCGCTTCGGCTTCCCCGGCCCGCGGGGCTGACCGAAAGCGCATCCGCACGGATCGACGCGCACCGGCCTGCCGAACGGCGCCCGCCCGCGCCCGCCAGGGCGCGGGCGGGCGCCGGGCTCAGCCCCCGCGCGCCGCCTGCAGCGCCGCCTGCAGCGCCGGATCCGCCCGCGCCTCCTCCCGCAGCCAGTCGGCCAGCGCCCGCGCCGGGGGCCGCAGCGGCCCGGGCCGCCGCACCAGGTGATAGCCCGAGCCGGTCCGCGACCCCTCGTGCAGCACCTTCAGCCGCCCCTGGGCGATGTCGTCCATCACGAAGATCTCGGCCACCGAGGCCAGCCCCTGCCCGTCCCGCAGCGCCGCCATCAGCATCGGGCCGGGGAGCGAGGTGACATGGGCGGGCCTTGCGTCGATCCGCTCCTCGCGCATCCACATGCCGACCTCGTCCGTGTCCAGCTCCTGCAACCACGGCAGGGCGGCGAGCGCGTCCAGCCCCTTGCCCTCGGCCTTCGCCGCCAGTTCCGGCGCGGCGCAGATCAGGAAGCGGGTGGGGGCCAGCACCTCCGACTCCACCCCCGCCCAGCCGCCGCGGCCATAGCGGATGGCGAGGTCGTGGGAGCGGTCCGTCATGTCCACCATCGCCCCGGTCGGGTTGATGCGCAGCTCGATCTCGGGATGCGTCTCGCGGAACCGCGCGAGGCGGGGCATCAGCCAGGACATGGCGAAATTCGGCGTCATCGTCAGGTTCACCGGCGCCGCCGCGTCCGCCTCGGCGAAGGCGGCGATGGAATCGCGCAGGATGTCGAAGCCCTCGGACAGCCCCTGCGCCAGCGCCGCGCCGTCGGGCGTCAGCGCCAGCCCCCGCCCCGCCCGGCGCATCAGCGGCCGGTTGAGCCATTCTTCAAGCTTCCGGACCTGCTGCGAAATCGCGGCGTGGGAGACGTTGAGCTCCCGCCCCGCCTCGGAGAAGGAGCGCAGGCGGGCGGCGGCCTCGAAGGCGCGCAGCTGGGCGAGGGGCGGCAGGCGGGTCATCACGGCTCCGGGAGCGATATGAAAGCCAGGCTAACATATGGCAATTCTTCCTGAGTCGCATCCCGGCGCGTCGATGGGCATATCTGGGTCATCGGAACGGACGCAGAGAAGGAGCGCGACGATGTTAGGCCTGTTTGCAGATTTCATGATGACCGCCGCCCATGCCCGCCCCCGCGGGATCGCCCCGGCCGAAGGCGCGCCGCGCCCCTCGGACGTCTGGACCGACCCGGCGGCGGGGCGCCGTTCGGCCCGCGCGGCCATCGGCGCGGCGCTGCGCCCGGCGGGGGATGCGCCCGCCGCGGCCGCCCCGGCGAAGGCCCCGCGCCGGTCGGGCCTCGCCGCGCTGACCGCCCGCCTGCGCGCGCCCCGCGCCGCCGCCGCGCCCTGCATGGGGGCCGCCGAGCCTTGCGCCTGAGGACGCGCCTGGCTTCGGGCCCGCACCCACGCGGGCGCATCCCCAAGACGCAAAACGGCGCCCCCCGCCGGGGGCGCCGTTTCAATGTCCGCGTCCGTGTCCGGGGCCTGAACCCGCTCAGCTTTTCGGCTTGATCCGGTTCACGTGGCCCATCTTGCGGCCCGGCCGGGCCTCGGCCTTGCCATAGAGGTGCAGGCGCGCCCCCGGCTCCGCCGCGATCTCGGCCCAGCGATGGGCGTCGTCGCCGATCAGGTTCTCCATCACCGCATCCGCGTGGCGCGCGCCGTCGCCCAGCTTCCAGCCGCAGATCGCGCGGACATGCTGTTCGAACTGGTCCACCGCGCAGCCGTCCTGGGTCCAGTGGCCGGTGTTGTGGACGCGCGGGGCGATCTCGTTGACCACGAGGCCGGTGGGGGCGACGAACAGCTCGACGCCGATCACGCCCACGTAGTCCAGCGCGTTGAGGATCCGCCCCGCGGCCAGCACCGCGTCGGTGCGCAGCCCGCCGGGGATGGCGGCGGGGACGGTGGTGGTCGAGAGGATGCCGTCCGTGTGCACATTCTCGCCCGGATCGTAGCAGACCACTTCGCCGGTCAGCCCGCGGGCGGCGATGACGCTGATCTCGGTCTTGAACGGCACGAAACCTTCGAGGACCGCGGGCGCCTCCTTGATCTCGGCCCAGGCCGCGGCGGCCTCGGACGGGTCCTTGATCCGCACCTGGCCCTTGCCGTCATAGCCGAAGCGGCGGGTCTTGAGGATCGAGGGGGTCCCGAGCTTCGCGATCGCCGCCTCGAGGTCTTCGAGCGAGTTCACCTCGGCCCAGGGCGCGACCTTCAGGCCCGCGCCCTCGAGGAAGCGCTTCTCCTCGGCCCGGTCCTGGGCCGCGCGCAGGGCGGCAGCGCCGGGGCGCAGGGGCTTGCGCGCGGCGATGATCTCGGCGGCAGCGACGGGGACGTTCTCGAATTCGTAGGTCACCACGTCGACGCTGTCGGCGAAGGCGGCCAGCGCCGCCTCGTCGTCCCAACCGCCCTGAACGGCGTCGCAGACCTGGCCCGCGGGCGGCTCGGCCGAAGGCTCGTAGACGCGGGTCCTGATGCCGAGGCGCGCGGCGGCGAGGGCGGTCATGCGCCCCAGCTGGCCGCCGCCGAGGATGCCGATGGTGGAACCGGGGCCGAGGATCTCGTCACTCATCGGTCGGCTCTTCGGCGATGGAGGCGGTCTGGGCGGCGCGGAAGGCGTCGAGCCGTTCGGCCAGCGCGGGATCCGTCGCAGCGATCTGCGCGGCGGCGAAGAGGGCGGCGTTGGCCGCGCCCGCCTCGCCGATGGCGAAGGTGCCGACGGGGATGCCCTTGGGCATCTGGACGATGGAATAGAGGCTGTCGAGCCCCGACATGGCGCGCGATTTCACCGGCACGCCGAGGACGGGGATCCGGGTTTTCGACGCGATCATGCCCGGCAGGTGCGCGGCCCCGCCGGCCCCGGCGATGATGGCGCGCAGGCCGCGCTCCGCCGCCGCCTCGGCATAGGCGAACATGCGGTCCGGGGTGCGGTGGGCCGAGACGATCTTCGCCTCGTAGGGCACCTGGAGCTGGTCGAGGATCTCGGCGGCGAGCTTCATGGTCGGCCAGTCGGACTGGCTGCCCATCACGATGCCGACGAGCGGGGCGGTGGTCTCGGTCATGGCGGACGCCTCGTTGTCGCCTCTCTGCGGCCCGGGGGCCGGAAGGGGGTCGAAAGGGGAGGGCGGAAGGGCGCCGGGACGCCCCGTCGGAAAGGCGCGGATCATAGCGGCGGCGTGCGGCGGCGCAAGCGGGCGCCGCGGCGCAGGGGCGCGCGCCGGAAGACGGGGCGGGGCCGGAAGACGGGGCGGGGGCCCGACGGCCAGGGCCGGGGGGACCGGCCCGGCACGGGGAGGCCGCGCGTCGGGCCGCGCGCCCGCGCGGCGCGACGCGCGGCGGCGCGTGCGGCCAAGGACGCAGGGCGGCGGCCGTCAGGCGATGATGTCGGGGGTCAGCCGGTCTTCCAGCCGCGCGATCTCGTCCTTCAGGGCCAGCTTGCGCTTCTTCAGCCGCCGCAGGGCGAGCTGGTCGGCCATCGGATCCCGCGCCATCGCCTCGATGGCGATGTCGAGATCGCGATGCTCCGCGGTCAGGCGCTCAAGCTTGACGGCGAGCGCCTCCTCCGGGCTCATGATCATCATGGATCGAGCGGTCCTGTCACATTAAGCGTCGCGCGCATCCCGCGGTTTCAACCGCGGCCGGGCCCGCGACCGGGACGATGGTCCGCGAACGCTCGCATCGCGTTGGCGGAGACTGCATTTTACCGCAACCGCGGCCTCAGGCAAGCCGCGCGGCATGCCCGGACGCCGCATCCGCGGGGCCGGGCCTATGGGGCGGATGCCCGGGCCGGGCGCGGGACGCCCTGGCCGCCCCCCCCCTCTGCCGCCGCCCCCCCCGCGCCACGGGCGCCCGGCCCGCAGCGCCGCGCGGGCGCCCCGGCGGCCGGCGGCGCGCGGCCGGACGCGCGGCCCCGCCTGCGCCGCCGCCCTCCCCCCGCCCAGGGAATGGGCGCGCCGGCCACAGGCGCCGCGCAACCCGCCCGCCCGAAGCCGCCCCCGGGCCGCGCGCCCTTGTCCGGCGGCCCCGCGCAGCCTAGGTCCGATGACATGAACGCCCTGACCCGCATCTGTCCCGGCCCGCTCAAGCGCGCGCTGTCCCGCAAGCCGACCGTCGCCGTGCTGCGCCTGCACGGGCCGATCGGCATGGGCGGCCGCTTCTCGCGCGGGATTTCCGACGCCGCCCTCGCTGACGTGATCGAGCGCGCCTTCGCCTCGAAGCCGAAGGCCGTCGCGCTCTCGCTCAACTCGCCCGGCGGCTCGCCGGTGCAATCCTCGCTCGTGGCCGGACGCATCCGGCGGCTGGCCGAGGAAAAGGACATCCCCGTCTACGCCTACGTGGAAGACGTCGCCGCCTCGGGGGGCTACTGGCTCGCCTGCGCGGCGGACGAGATCATGGCCGATCCCGCCTCCATCCTCGGCTCCATCGGGGTGATCCACGCAAGCTTCGGCTTCCAGGACCTGATCGCCCGCCACGGGGTGGAGCGCCGGGTCCACGCCACCGGCGCCAACAAGGCTTTCATGGACCCGTTCTCGCCCGAGGACCCGGAGCACGCGAAACGCCTCGAGGCCATGCTGCACGAGCTGCAGGAGGTGTTCACGGATCACGTGAAGGCAAGGCGCGGCGAAAGGCTGGTCACCGACGCCGAGGAGCTGTTCGACGGCCGCGTCTGGACCGCCGCGAAGGCGCGGGAGCTGGGCCTGATCGACGGCATCGCCGCGATGAAGCCCGACCTGCAGGCCCGCTTCGGCAAGAAGGTGCGCCTGCGCCTCTTCGCCCCGAAGCAGGGCCTCTTCTCCCGCTTCGGGGGCGGCGGCGCCGAGGCGCTGTCCGAAGCCGCCGCCGCCGGCGCGCTCGCCGCGGCCGAGGAGCGGGCGCTCTGGGCCCGGTGGGGGCTCTGAGCCATTCTCGCGCGGCCGGGGACAGCCCCGCGCCGCGCCGCATGATCCGGCGCGCCCCCGCGGCCCGCGCCGATGGGGGAGACGCCGCATCATGATCGCCAAGCTGGCCATCCTGTTCCTCGTCGTCATGGCCGCGCTCGGCCTTGTGTTCGGGCGCAGGGGCAGGAAGAAGACCGGGGGCGGCAAGGCCCGCAAGGGCGTGGCCGAGGCGGCCCGCTGCCCCGATTGCGGGGCGTGGATCGTGGCGGGCGCACGGTGCCCCTGCGGCGGGAAAGACAGGGGCTGACCCCGGGCGGCGCGCATCGCCGCGACGTCATCCGCGCCCTGCCGTTCACAAACCGTAATCCCGCCTTATATAAGACCTCCGGCGCCCCGCCCCGGCGTCCAAGGGGGGCAAGCGACCGCGGTTTCGGCCGCGAGAAGGAGCTGCATGGATTTTCTGCTCGTGGTCTCGGGACTGGCGCTGTTGCTCGGCGCAGGCGACGCGCTGGTGCGCGGCGCGGTGTCCCTGTCCCTGCGCATCGGCGTGCCGGCCCTGATCGTCTCGCTCACCGTGGTCGCCTTCGGCACATCGGCGCCCGAGCTGCTGATCGCCGTGCAGGCCGCGCTCGAGGACGCGCCGGGCATCGCGATGGGCAACGTCGTCGGCTCCAACGTCGCCAACGTGCTGCTGGTGCTGGGCGTGCCGGCGCTGATCTCCACCATCGACAACCGCGACTGCGAAACGATGCGGTCGTTCGCGCAGATGATCTTCGGGTCCATCGTCTTCATCGCGCTGTGCTTCCTCGGGCCGCTGACCTGGTGGCACGGGCTGATCCTGCTGGGGATGCTGGGCATGATCCTGTGGGACAGCGTCGCCGCCGCCCGCCGCCACCGCCGCGACGCGCGCAACTGCGAACCGGCGCCGGACCTGGCGGACGAGCTGGAGGACGCCGACCCGGACATGGCCTGGTGGAAGATCCTCGGGCTGCTCGCCGCCGGCCTGGCGGGCCTGCCGCTGGGCGCGCACCTGCTGATCGACGGGGCGCGCAGCCTCGCGCTCGACTGGGGCGTGTCGGAAGCCGCCATCGGCCTGACGCTGGTCGCCGTGGGCACCTCGCTGCCCGAACTGGCCACCACCGTCACCGCGGCGATCCGCAAGCAGGCGGACGTGGCGCTGGGCAACGTGATCGGCTCCAACATCTTCAACCTCGTGGGCATCATGGGCGCGGCGGTGGTGATCGCCCCGATCCAGGTCGGCCAGCGGTTCCTGCAGCTCGACCTCTGGGTCATGCTCGCCTCCTCGCTGCTGCTCCTGCCCTTCGTGATGCGCTGGCTGACGATGGGCCGGGCGGTGGGCGCGGGGCTGCTCGCGCTCTATGTCCTCTACGCGGCCAGCGCCTTCGCCTGAGGCCGCCCGAAGACAGACAGCCCAGGGAGACCCCGCCATGCCCATCGCCCCCGGCGCAGCCCTCGTGACCGGCGGCGCGCGGCGCCTCGGCCGCGCGATGGCCGAAGCCCTCGTCGCCGACGGCTGGTCCGTCGCCATCCACGCCAACGCCTCGACCGGGGACGCCGACGCGCTGGCGGCCGAGCTGACGGCGCGCGGCGGAACCGTCGCCGTGGTGCGGGCCGACCTGATGAACGAGATGGAGGTGGAGGCGCTGGTCCCCGCCGCCGCCGCGGCCCTCGGCGCCCCCCTCTCGCTGCTGGTCAACAACGCCTCGATCTTCGAGCCCGACGCCATCGGCGGGCTGACACGGCGCAGCTGGGACCGGGCGATCGAGACCAACCTGCGCGCCCCCGTGACCCTGACCCAGGCCTTCGCCGCGCAGGCCCCGCAGGCCGTCCCGGACGAGACCCCGGGCATGGAGGGCCTGCCCCTGCCGCGCGCCTGCGTCGTCAACATGATCGACCAGCGGGTCTGGAAGCCGGTCCCCGACTTCCTCAGCTACGGGATCGCCAAGGCGGGTCTCTGGAGCTTCACCCAGATGGCCGCCCAGGCGCTTGCGCCGCATGTGCGGGTCTGCGGCATCGGCCCCGGCCCGACCATGCGCGGCATCCGCCAGTCCGAGGAGCATTTCGCCGCGCAGCGCGCCTCGACCCTGCTCGAGCGCGGCGCGGGCCCGGCCGACATCATCGGCGGCTTGCGCTATATCCTGGCCGCCGACGGCTTCACCGGGCAGATGCTGGCGCTCGACGGCGGGCAGCACCTGGCGTGGAAAACCCCCGACGCGACGCTGCCGGAGTGACTCGCCGATGAAGGCGGCTGCAACTTCGGATTGCAGTGCGTCAAGGGGGGAACCCGGTTAAGGCGCTATGGTTTTCCACTTGACGCCCCATCCGACGCGAAATCGTTATGATTCTGTCACCAGGGGTCGCAAACAGTTTAGTCGGGCAAGCAAAGTTGCGTAATTTCAATCACTTACGTGTTTTGCATAAGATTTGTGCAAAACAGAAAAAGCCTTGTGGCGACAGGGAGAAGGCAAGTTTGCCTCTGGTTCCCCACAGAGTTATCCACAGAATGCGTGGACAGTTGCACGGCCGCGGCGCGATGAAAAATTACCCTTTTTACGGAGGGCGGGGAGCATGACGGACAGCAAGCCTGAAGCGGGCGACAACGGCGCTGAAAATGGCGCCGCGGCGCAGCAGCCCCCCTTCGGCGCTGCAGCGAAATCCGTGTCCGGCGCGGACGTTTCGGACGCAGCGTCATCAGGCCCCTCGTTCGAGGAAGAGGGGCGAGAGGCCCCCGCCGCCGGCCCGCGCGGAGCCGCCGCCATCCGCCACGCGCTGAAGACCATGCCCGACGCGCCGGGCGTGTACCGGATGCTCGATGAGAAGGGCGCGGTCCTTTACGTCGGCAAGGCGCGCAGCCTGAAGAAGCGGGTGAGCAGCTACGCCCGCCCCACCGGCCACTCGGCGCGGATCGGGCGGATGATCTCGGCCACCGCGTCGATGATGGTGCTGACCACCACGACCGAGACCGAGGCGCTGCTGCTCGAGCAGAACCTGATCAAGCAGCTCAAGCCGCGCTACAACGTGCTGCTGCGCGACGACAAGAGCTTCCCGCACATCCTGCTCGGGGGCGATCACCCGTTTCCGCAGGTGCTCAAACATCGGGGGGCGCGGCGGCGCAAGGGGCGCTATTTCGGGCCCTTCGCATCTGCAGGCGCGGTGAACAGGACGCTCAACCAATTGCAGCGCGCCTTCCTGCTGCGCACCTGCACCGACAGCGTGTTCGAGAACCGCGCCCGGCCCTGCCTGCTGTACCAGATCAAGCGCTGCTCGGCGCCCTGCGTGGGCCGGATCTCCGAGGACGGCTATGCCGCGCTGGTGGCGGATGCCGAGGCGTTCCTGTCGGGCAAGTCGACGAAGATCCAGACCGAGCTTGCCGCCGAGATGCAGAAGGCCAGCGACGCGATGGAGTTCGAGCGCGCCGCGGCGCTGCGCGACCGGATCCGGGCGCTCACCCAGGTGCAGTCGGTGCAGGGCGTGAACCCGGAAGGGGTCGAGGAAGCCGACGTCGTCGCCCTCCACTGCGACGGCGGGCAGGCCTGCGTGCAGGTGTTCTTCTTCCGCTCCCACCAGAACTGGGGCAACCGCGCCTATTACCCGCGCACCGGCGCGGGCGCCGAGCCGGAGGAGATCCTCGAGGCGTTCCTCGTCCAGTTCTATGACGGCAAGCCGCCGCCGGGGCTGGTGCTGCTGAGCCACGAGCCGTCGAACCCCGACCTGCTGACCGAGGCGCTGACCGCCCGCCGCGGCCGCAAGGTGGAGATCGCGGTTCCCCGGCGCGGCGAGAAGGCCGCGCTGATGGAGCACGCCCTGCGCAACGCGCGCGAGGCGCTGGGGCGGCGGCTGGCCGAAAGCTCCGCCCAGGGCAAGCTGCTGGAAGGGGTGCAGGAGGCGTTCGGGCTGGAAAGCCGCCCCGACCGGGTCGAGGTCTATGACAACTCGCACATCCAGGGCGCCCATGCCGTCGGCGCGATGATCTGCGCCGGGCCGGAGGGGTTCGAGAAGTCCCGCTACCGCAAGTTCAACATCCGCAACGAAGACGTCATGGGCGATGATTTCGGCATGATGCGCGAGGTCCTGACCCGCCGCTTCGCGCGCCTTGTGAAAGAGGACCCGGACCGCGAGCGCGGCGACTGGCCGGACCTGGTGCTGATCGACGGCGGCAAGGGACAGCTTTCCGCGGCGCAGGAGGCGCTGCGCGAGATCGGGGTCGAGGACGTCGCCCTGGTCGGCGTCGCCAAGGGCGAGGAGCGCGATGCGGGCAAGGAGGTGTTCTACATCCCCGGCCGTCCCGGCGCGCTGGCCCTGCCCCACCGCTCTCCCACCCTCTATTTCATCCAGCGCCTGCGGGACGAGGCGCACCGCTTCGCCATCGGCACCCACCGCGCCAAGCGGGCCAAGGCGATGGTCTCCAGCCCGCTGGACGAGATCCCGGGCGTCGGCGCGGGCCGCAAGAAGGCGCTGCTGGCGCATTTCGGCTCGGCCAAGGCGGTGAGCCGCGCGGGGCTGTCGGACCTGAAGGCGGTGAAGGGGATCAGCGCGGCGCTGGCCGAGACGATCTATGGCCACTTCAACCCGGATGCGGGGTGACGCCCCGCGCCCGGCCGCATTCTTCCAAATCCGGCGGCGACGGCGATGGTAGCCTTGAAGATCAATCGATTTTCAGGAGATCTTTCGTGAAACGCCTCGCCCTCGCCGCCGCGTTCGTCTTCGGCGCCGCGCCCGCGCCTTCGCCTCGACCATCGACAACACCACGTTCTCGGCCCTGCCGGTGACCTTCAGCGCGTCCAACGGCGCCGACACCTCGGGCGGCACGTTCCGCGCCGACGACGTCCTGCTCGAGAGCTTCACGCTCTGGGTCTACGGCGCCGCGTTCCGCGCCATCGTGGCGACCAGCGACGGGACGGATATCGGCACGGTGCTGTGGGAAAGCGGCGACGTGACGGGGACGGCCTCGGTCGCGGAATACGGCTTCACCCCGGGGATCGCCCTGACGCCGGGCCAATATTACTTCATCGGCCTCGACAGCGGCTGGCGCACCGGCGTGGCCGGATCGGGCGCCTATGGCGTGTACATGACCGACGGCGGCATCGATGGCATGCATGTCCATGAGTACAACGCCGGCATCCTCAGCGGGTCCGACGCCGCCTATGACATCGCGACCACCATCGTGATGACCGACGGGCTGTCGGACGTGCCCCTGCCCGCCGCGGCGCCGCTGCTGCTGCTCGGCCTCGGCGGCCTCGCCGCCCTGGGCCGCGCCCGCGGCGCCTGACGCCCTCCCCCGCGCCGCCCCCGGGGCGCGGCGGGGGGACGGCGGGGACGGCGCCGCATCCCCGGCCCGTCCGGGGCCATTCGGCGCCCATTCGGCGCCCCCGCTGGACCGCCGCCTGCCGCGAACTAGTTAATGTTTCAAGCCGCAAGCGATCCCGCGGGACCGGCTTTCCCGCTCAAATCGATATGTCCATGCCCGCGCGGGGCCCGCCCCGCGGCGTCCCATTCGTGCGGCCATGGCGCAAAGGAGAGAGAGCAATGGACCTTATCCGCATCATCTTTTCCGTGATCATTCCCCCCATCGGCGTGTTCCTGCAGGTCGGCTTCGCTGGCGCCTTCTGGCTGAACATCCTGCTGACGATCCTGGGCTATATCCCCGGCCTCATCCATGCGATCTGGATCATCGCGCGCCGCTGAGGGCCGCGCATGACGCCGGAGCGAGACATGCACCGCAACGCCCCCGCCGCCGAGGCCCCCGCCAGGTCCCCCGCCGCAGAGCATCCCAAGGCGGCGCCCGCCGCCGGGAACCCAAAAGCGGCGCCCGCCGACCGCGACGCCGCCGCCCGCGCCGAGACCATCGCGCGGGTGGAGGCGGGGGCGCGGATGCTCGACGCCAGGTTCGGCATTCCCTTCACCCCGTTCCGCATCGGCTGGGACGGGCTGCTGGGCTTGATCCCCGGCATCGGCGACGCGGTGATGCTGCTGCCCGCCACCTGGATGCTGGGCGAGGCCGCCCGCGCCGGGGCGCGCCGCTCGACCATGATCAGGATGGGCCTGAACTGGGGGATCGACTTCGCCATCGGCGCGATCCCGCTGCTGGGCGACCTGTTCGACATCGCCTGGAAGGCCAACCTGCGCAACGCCGCCCTGCTGCGCGCCGACCTCGAAAGCCGGGGCTGAGGCCGCCCGGCCCGGCCCGCCCTCAGCCCCGCCGCCGCACCGCGCCGAGCGCCGCCAGCCCGGCCGCCAGCAGCGCCGCGGCGGGGGGGAGGGGAATGTCGGCCGAAATCGGCGGATCGATCGGCGCCCCGGTGGACCGGCGCATGTTGTCCAGCATCGCCGCCGCCTCCGAGCGCCAGGGCAGAAGGATTACGCGCTTCACCCCCTCGTCCGAGGTGACGCCGCCGAAGCCGGACCCGCCCGGGCCGCCGAAATCGTCCGAGCGCCCGATCTCTGCGAAGGAATCGTAGAGCACGATGGTCAGCGCCCCGAGATAATCGAAGCCGATGGCGTGGATCAGCCGGTCGAACACGACCTCGATCGCCGCGCCGGCCGCGCCGATCACCCCCTCGCCGTCCGAGAAAGCGGCGTCGTCCGCGAATTCGGCGCCGCTGAAGACCATCCCCTGCCCGGCATGGGTTCCGCCCACCGGCGTGCCCGCCGGCTGGCCGGTGAAGTCGAAGGTCTCGACCGTCCCCGCGGCGGCGAGAAAAGACGCCTCGTCCGAATGGCTGATCACCGCGGCCCCGGCCGGGGCGGCGGCGAGAAGGACGGCGGCGGCGGCGGAGGCGGAGGCGGCATGCATGGCGGGTCTCCCTGGCGGCAGCCCGGGCGCGGGCCGCCCGCCGATCATAGCAGCCCGTCCCGCCGCGCGGGATAGGGGGCCGCCGCGACGCAGAATTCCGCTGCGCGAAACGCTTAACATGCGCACGACCCCTTGCGCGACTCCGGCCCGCGCCCCTAGGCTGAATTCAATTGACCCAGACAACGGTCCCCCGGCGCGCGGGGAGTGCGCGACCGGAGCGGACCGATCCCAGGGAGGACCGGCCATGGCGCCGCTCGACGCGAACGTATCGCTTACCGACAAGTACAAGGTCAGCAAGGGCCAGGCCCTGATGACCGGCATGCAGGCGCTGGTGCGCCTCGCCCTCGAACAGGCCGACTGGGACAAGGAGCGCGGCTGGAATACCGGCGGCTACATCTCGGGCTATCGCGGATCCCCCGTCGGGGGCTTCGACCAGGAGCTGTTCCGCGCCAAGGCCGAGCTCGACGCCCGCAACGTGGTGTTCCAGCCGGGGCTGAACGAGGACCTCGCCGCCACCGCCATCTCCGGCAGCCAGATGCTCGGCCCGGATGACGACCCGACGGTCGAGGGCGTGTTCTCGATCTGGTACGGCAAGGGGCCGGGCGTGGACCGCTCGATGGACGCGATCAAGCACGCGTCGCTGGTCGGCGCCGCAGAGAAGGGCGGCGTGCTGTTCCTGATGGGCGACGACCCGGTCTGCAAGTCGTCCACCACCGCGCACCAGTCGGAACCGATGCTGATCGGCGCCAATGTGCCGGTGCTATTCCCCGCCTCGGTGCATGAACTCATCCCCCTCGGCCTGCATGGCATCGCCATGTCGCGCCATTCGGGCGCGCCGGTGGGCATCAAGGTGGTGGCGGACGCGGCCGAAAGCTCGGCCACCGTGTCGCTGGACGCGCTGCGCCCCGACATCCAGGACCCGGGGCCCAAGCCCGACTGCGCCATCCCGATCAACGCCGGGCCGGGCTTCATGCCGTTCCTGGCGCAGGAGCAGCGGCTGCATGACCGCCTGCGCGGGGTGCTGGATTATGCCCGCGCCAACAAGCTCAACCGCGAGACGCTGGCCCCGACCGCGCCCGGCAAGCTTGGCATCATCGCCGCGGGCAAGGCCCATGGCGACGTGATGTCGGGGCTCGAACGCCTCGGGATGACGCCGCAGCAGGCGGCCAATTCGGGCATCGGCGTATACAAGATGTCCCTCGTCTGGCCCATCGAGCCGGAGGGGCTGCTGGAGTTCTGCGCCAAGTTCGACCGCGTGCTGGTGGTCGAGGAGAAGGCCCCGATCATCGAGGACGCGCTGGCGCGCCTGCTGGTGAACCTGCCGAACCGGCCGCTGCTGGCCGGCAAGACCGACCCGACCGGCGCCGCGCTGCTGGCCAAGACCGGGGAGTTCACCCCCGACGCCGTCGCCGCCGCCATCGCCTGCGAGGCCTCGGCCGCCGGGGCCGCGGACCTCTCGGCCCCGCCGCCGCCGCAGCTCCTGGGCAACGCCCCCGCCCTGCCGCGCACGCCCTGGTACTGCTCGGGCTGTCCGCATAACCGGTCGACCAAGGTGCCCGAGGGCTCCAAGGCCGGGGGCGGCATCGGCTGTCACGGCATGTCGGTGATGTTCGACCAGGAGACGACCGAGTACTTCACCCAGATGGGCGCCGAGGGCATGCACTGGGTCGGGCGCTATCCCTTCTCCGGCCGCAGGCACATGTTCCAGAACATCGGCGACGGCACCTACACGCATTCGGGGATGCTGGCGATCCGCCACGCGGTCTTCTCCAAGGCCAACATCACCTACAAGATCCTCTACAACGACGCGGTGGCGATGACCGGGGGCCAGCCGCTCGAGGATCAGCCGCTGCCCGCCGACATGGCCCGCCAGGTGCTGTCGCTGGGCGTGAAGAAGGTCGTGGTGGTCTCGGACGACCCGGAAGGCACCAAGGCCACCGGCGACTGGCCGTCCGGCCCCGTCAGCTTCCATGACCGGGCCGAGCACATGCTGGTCCAGACCCAGCTGCGCGAGGAGGAGGGGACGACCGTCCTCCTTTACGTCCAGACCTGCGCCGCCGAGAAGCGCCGCCGCCGCAAGCGGGGCAAGTTCCCCGACCCGGCCAAGCGCGTCTTCATCAACCCCGAGGTCTGCGAGGGCTGCGGCGATTGCGGGCTGAAGTCCAACTGCGTGTCCGTGAAACCGCTCGACACCCCGTTCGGGACCAAGCGGCGGATCGACCAGACCTCCTGCAACAAGGACTATTCCTGCGTCGAGGGCTTCTGCCCGTCCTTCGTCATCATCGAGGGCGAGGAGGCCGACCCCCTGCTCGGCAAGCAGAAGGGCGTGCTGAACCAGGCCCCTGACGGCCTGCCCGCCGCGCCGAAGGCGGATGCCGAGGGCTGGGGCGCGATCATCACCGGCATCGGCGGCACCGGCGTCATCACCGTCGGCCAGGTGCTGGCCATGGCGGCGCGGCTCGACGGGCTGCACGCGCTGGGGCTGGATAACACGGGGCTGAGCCAGAAGAACGGCGCGGTGTCCTCGCATCTTCAGATCGGGCCGAAGCCGCTGACCGGCGCCCCCGCGCGCATCCCGCGGGCCGGGGCGACGGCGCTGATCGCCTGCGACATGCTCACCGCCGCCGCCGACGACATGCTGGGCCTCGTGAATCCCAAGGGCTCGAAGGCCGTGGCCAACGGGCGGGTCGAGGCGCTGCCGCTCTTCACCCGCAACCCCGCTGCGCGCGCCGACACCGACGCGCTCGGCGGGCGGCTCTCGGCGCAGCTGGGGTCCGAGAACGTGCTGCTGACCGACGTCACCGGGCTGGCCACCGCGCTGGTGGGCGACGGGATGGGCGCGAACATGATGCTGGTCGGCGCCGCCTGCCAGTTCGGCGCCCTGCCCCTGTCGCCCGAGGCGATCGAGAAGGCCATCACCCTCAACGGCGCGGCGGTGGAGATGAACCTCGCCGCCTTCCGCTGGGGCCGCTGGATCGTCGCCGACCCGGCGATGGTCGAGGAAGCCGCCGCCATCCCGGCGGTGGAGCGCAAGGCCGAGACTTACGCCGAGGCCGTCGCGCGCTGGGAAGACCGGCTCACCGCCTGGGGCTCGTCCCGCTGGGCGAAGAAGTTCCGCCAGACCCTGTCGCTGGTGGAAGAGGCCGAGGAGGCGTATGCGCCGGGCAAGCGCGAGCTGTCGCGCATCGCCGCCGACAGCCTCGGGAAGGTGATGTCCTACAAGGACGAATACGAGGTCGCGCGGCTTCACACCGACCCGGCGTTCAAGGAGGCGCTGGCCAAGCGTTTCGCGCCGGATGCGAAGATCTCCTACTCCCTCGCCCCGCCGATCATGGCCAAGACCGATCCGCTGACCGGCCACCCGCGCAAGACCCAGTTCGGCCCGTGGATGGAGAAGGCCTTCGGCACGCTCACCAAGATGAAGTCCCTGCGCGGCACCCCGCTCGACCCGTTCGGGCGGACCGAGGAGCGCAAGGCGGAGCGCGCCGCCATCGGCGACATGGAGGAGGCCTGCCGCCTGGTGGCGAAGGTCCTGTCGGCCGAGACCGAGGCCGAGTGCCGCGAGCTGCTGGCCCTGCCGCAGGAGGTGAAGGGGTACGGCCACGTGAAGGAGCGGGCGATGCAGGCGGTCGCGCCGCGCCGGGATAGACTCGTTTCGAATCTGTCCGCACGGGCGTAACCCGCCCGAAACCTGCGCGCCCCTGTCGCATTTTTGGGCAGGGGCGCGTCGCGGGAATCGTCACATAGCCGTCGCAGATGCATGGGGCCCGGAAATTCTTGTGAATTTCCGGGCCCTTGCACTGTCACAAAAGCTTCGCCCGTTTGTGAAAGAAGTGTCGCCGCCGAAGCATAGGCAGTGGCCAGACGCGACGGGCTCCTCCGCAGGGGGTTCGGATCGCGCTTCGCCTTACCGCGACACGCACACTGAACGGAGCACTCCCGTGAAAACCACCCGCATCTTCGCGCTCGCCGCCGCCGCCGCCCTCGCCGCCGGCGCCGCCTCCGCCCGCGACCAGATCCGCATCGTCGGCTCCTCGACCGTCTTCCCGTTCTCGACCGCCGTGGCCGAGCAGTTCGGCAAGACCACCGACTTCGCGACCCCGGTGGTCGAGTCCACCGGTTCGGGCGGCGGCATGAAGCTGTTCTGCGCCGGCGTGGGCGAAGAGCACCCGGACATCACCAACGCCTCGCGCCGCATGAAGGCGAAAGAGCACCAGCTGTGCATGGACAACGGCGTGACCGAGTTCACCGAGGCGGTCGTCGGCTTCGACGGCATCGTGGTGGCCAACGCCAAGAACGCCCCGGCCTTCGCCGTGTCGCGTGAGCAGCTGTGGAAGGCCCTGGCCGCCGAGGGCCCCAAGCCGACCATGTGGAACGAGATCGACCCCTCGCTGCCCGCCATCAAGATCGAGGTCCTGGGCCCGCCGCCGTCGTCCGGCACCCGCGACGCCTTCGAAGAGCTGGTGATGCAGAAGGGCTGCAAGCTCGCCGGCGGCGAGGACTGCAAGAAGGCCGGCGCCCACATCCGTGAGGACGGCCCCTATGTCGAGGCCGGCGAGAACGACAACCTGATCGTCTCCAAGCTCGAAGCCAACCCGAACGCCCTGGGCGTGTTCGGCTTCTCGTTCCTCGACCAGAACGCCGACAAGCTGAAGGGCGCGACCGTCGACGGCGTCGAGCCGACCTTCGAGAACATCGCCGCCGGCGACTACCCGGTCTCCCGCTCGCTGTTCTTCTACATCAAGAAGGCCCACGTGGGCGTCGTGCCGGGCATCATGGAATTCGTGTCCGAGTTCGTGTCCGACGCCGCCGCGGGCGAAGAGGGCTACCTGGTCGACAAGGGCCTGATCCCGCTCCCCGAGGACAAGTTCGCCGCCAACGCCAAGTCGGTGATGGCGCTCGAGCAGCTCTCGGCCGACGCGCTGAAATGATCCGGCCCGGGCCCCGCCCGGACGCCTGAAACACCGGCCCGCGCCCCCCAGACCGGGGGCGCGGGCCTCGCCATCGAAGGGGCGCCTCCCCCGCCCCGCCGCCGCATCGAAACGCCGCCGCACACCGTCCCGGAGACCGCAATGCTCCTGCTCGTCGTGATCGCCGTGCTCGCCGCCGCCGCCGCCGCCTACGTCCTGGGACGGGCGAAGGCGGTGCGCGTCGCGGGCCCGGATCAATCCCTCCTCCATTCCCGGCCCAGCTATCACGGCCTCTACAGCATGCTGTGGGTCGCCCTCGCCGGGTTCGGCGTGATGATGCTGACCTCGCTGGCCGGGTCCAAGATCGTGGACGCCGTCCTCTACGGCACGATCTACGACGCGCTGCCGGACGCGCTGCGCATCGAGGCGCAGGTGATCCTGCGCGACGCCAAGGCCATCGCCACCGGCGGCATCGCGTCGGACAGCGACGCGCTGCGCACCGCGCTGGCCGAGAGCTACGGCTGGATGAACGGGCTGCGCCTGGCGCTGGTGGTCGGCCTGACCGCCGCCGCCGCGGGGCTGGCCTACTGGAAGACCAACGGGCTGATCGACCGCGACTTCCGCGCCCGCAACCGGTCCGAGAAGTTCATCCTCGCCATCCTCTGGGGCTCGGCCACCATCGCCATCCTGACCACGATCGGCATCGTGCTGTCGCTGGTGGGCGAGACGCTGAGCTTCTTCAACGCCATCGGCTGGCAGGTCGACGACTACCTGTTCGGCACCACCTGGTCGCCGCTTTCGGGCGTGCATGACGGCGCCTTCGACGCCGGCAAGGTGGGCTTCCTGCCGCTCTTCGTCGGCACGCTGCTGATCACCCTGATCGCGATGCTGGTGGCGGTGCCCATCGGCCTCTTCGCCGCGATCTACCTGTCGGACTTCGCCTCGGCCCGCACCCGCGCCTGGGCGAAACCGATGCTCGAGATCCTCGCCGGCATCCCGACGGTGGTCTACGGCTTCTTCGCCGCCATCACCGTCGCCCCCTTCATCCGCGGCGCGGGCGAGAGCATCGGCCTCTCGGTCGCCTCGGAATCGGCGCTCGCCGCCGGGCTGGTGATGGGGATCATGATCATCCCCTTCATCTCGTCCCTGTCGGACGACGTCATCAACGCCGTGCCGCAGACCCTGCGCGACGGCTCCTACGGCCTCGGCGCCACCCGGGCCGAGACCATGCGCCAGGTGGTTCTTCCCGCCGCCCTGCCGGGCATCGTGTCGGCCGTGCTGCTGGGCGTGTCCCGCGCGGTGGGCGAGACGATGATCGTGGTCATGGCCGCGGGCCAGGGCGCGAACCTGACGGTCAACCCGCTGGAAGCGGTGACCACGGTGACGGTGCAGATCGTCATGCTGATCACCGGCGACACCGAGGCCTCGGTGGCCGCGGGCCCGGCCTTCACCCTCGGCTTCACGCTGTTCTGCGTGACGCTCGGCCTGAACGTGATCGCGCTGCGCATCGTGCGCAAGTACCGCGAAATGTACGACTGAGGAGCGCGGACCATGGTGGACATGACCGATCTTTCCGCGGTGCACGGCTCGGAGGCCTCGGCCGCCCGGCTGCGCAAACGCCGCGCGGCGGAATTCCGGCTCAAGGCCTACGGCATCGGCGCCATCGCGCTGGCCGGGCTGGCCCTCTTCGCCCTGCTCGGCTCGGTCGTCGGCAAGGCGACCCTGGCGATGACCGAAACCTCGATCTCCATCCCCGTCGCGCTGCCGGCGGAGGAGATCGCGGACAACCCCGCCCGCGCCAACTATGACGGCCTCGTCAAGGACGCGCTGAAGGAGCGGTTCCCGTCACTGTCGGGCCGCCGCGACCGGCGCGAGCTCTACGGCGTCGTCTCGGGCGGCGCGCAGTTCGAGCTGCGCGAGGCGGTGCTGGCCGACCCGTCGCTGGTCGGCACGGCCGAGACCCGCAGCCTGCTGGCCTCGGACGACGCCGATCTTTACGTGAAGGGCGAGTTCGGCGACCTGCTGACGCTGAAAAGCGAGGGCGTGCTGACCCCGACCGGGACCGAGGGCGCGGTCGAGCTGCACTCGACCGCCAACGACTTCTCGCGCCAGCTCGGCGCGGTGAAGGCGCTGCTGCTCGACCAGGCGAAGGTGCTGCGCGAGCAGGCCGCGCGGCAGGAGAACGGCCGCGCCGTGCGCGCCGCCGAGGCCGCCGCCGCGACGGATGACGCCGCGCGCGAGGCGCTGCTGGCCGAGGCCCAGGGCTACGCCACCCAGCGCGATGCGCTGATCGCCCAGGCCGACGCGCTCGAGACCCGCTCGGCCCGCCCGGGCGGCGAGGAGCCGCTCGACAGCTCCACCCCCTCGGTGCTGATCGAGATCAACGGCGGCTGGGTGAAGGCCGAGCGCATCGCCAACAACCACATCGTCGGCACGGCGATCATCCCGCTGACCAGCGCCGATCCCGCCCCGGCGGCGGACTGGACGCTGCACGTGATGGAGCTGCCCGAGAGCGGCCGCAAGGTGTCCGACAAGCAGATCGTGGTGATCGAGGAGCTGCGCGGCGACGGCCAGCTGTCGACCGGCTTCAACTGGCGCTTCTTCACCGCCGGCGACAGCCGCGAGGCGGAGCTGGCGGGCGTCTGGGGCGCCGCGGTCGGGTCCTTCTGGACCATGATCGTGACCTTCAGCCTCGCCTTCCCGATCGGCGTGATGTCGGCGATCTACCTCGAGGAATTCGCCCCGCGCACGCGGCTGACGGACTTCATCGAGGTCAACATCAACAACCTCGCCGCCGTCCCCTCCATCGTGTTCGGCCTGCTGGGCCTTGCGATCTTCGTGGCCGGGATCGAGGTGTTCGGGGTCGAGATCGGCGGCTTCGTGCCCCGCTCGGCGCCGCTCGCGGGCGGCATCGTGCTGGCGCTGATGACCCTGCCGACGATCATCATCGCCGCCCGCGCCGCGATCCGGGCCGTGCCGCCCTCGATCCGCGACGCGGCGCTGGGGGTCGGGGCGTCGAAGCTGCAGACCAGCTTCCACCACGTGCTGCCGCTGTCGATGCCGGGCATCCTGACCGGCACCATCATCGGCATGGCCCAGGCCCTGGGCGAGACCGCGCCGCTGATCATGATCGGCATGGTGGCCTTCATCGTCGACATCCCCGGCGGGGTCACCGACAGCGCCACCGCGCTCCCGGTCACGGTCTACCTGTGGTCCGACATCCCCGAACGCGCGTTCGAGGCCCGCACCGCGGCCGCGATCTGCGTGCTGCTGTTCTTCCTCGTCGCCATGAACGCCCTCGCGGTGTTCCTGCGCAAACGCTTCGAACGCCGCTGGTGATCGAGCCCCACGCACGCGATAAAGGACCTTCCCAAATGACCAACATGCGACTGAACGAGGCTGGCGTGGACAAGCGCGAAACCAAGATCAAGGCCAAGGACGTCAACGTCTATTACGGCGCGTCCCAGGCCATCAAATCCGTCTCCGTCGACATCCTCGACAACACCGTGACCGCCTTCATCGGCCCGTCCGGCTGCGGCAAGTCGACCTTCCTGCGCTGCATCAACCGGATGAACGACACCATCGACATCTGCCGGGTCGAGGGGGACATCCTGCTCGACGGCGCGGACATCTACGACAAGAAGGTCGACCCGGTGACCCTGCGCGCGCGGGTAGGCATGGTGTTCCAGAAGCCGAACCCCTTCCCCAAGTCGATCTATGACAACATCGCCTACGGCCCGCGCATCCACGGGCTGGTGTCGACCAAGGCCGACCTCGACCAGGTGGTGGAGAAGTCGCTGCGCCGCGCCGCGCTCTGGGACGAGGTGAAGGACCGCCTCGACGCCCCGGGGACCGGCCTGTCGGGCGGCCAGCAGCAGCGCCTGTGCATCGCCCGCGCCATCGCCACCGCCCCCGAGGTGCTGCTGATGGACGAGCCGTGCTCGGCCCTCGATCCCATCGCGACCGCCCAGGTCGAGGAGCTGATCGACGAGCTGCGCCGCGACTTCTCGGTCGTCATCGTCACCCACTCCATGCAGCAGGCCGCGCGCGTGTCCCAGAAGACCGCGTTCTTCCACCTCGGCGTGCTGGTGGAATACGGCGACACCACGCAGATCTTCACCAACCCCGAGGATCAGCGCACCCAGGACTACATCACGGGCCGCTTCGGCTGAGCCTGCTACCGGGAACGGATGTCATGAACACCAAGGAAACCGGCCCCCACATCCTGTCGGCCTTCGACGAGGACCTGACCGCGGTCATGGCCCAGCTGGCCGAGATGGGCGGCATCGCCGAGAACATGTTCGCCCAGGCCATCGAGGGCGTGGAGCGGCGCGACGTGGCCCTGTGCCGCGAGGTGGTCGCCCGCGACCGCCGGCTGGACGAGCTCGAGCTCGAGACCGACGAGATGGTCACCCGCACCATGGCCCTGCGCGCGCCCGTCGCCCAGGACCTGCGGCTGCTGATCTGCGCGCTGAAGATGTCCTCGACCCTCGAGCGGGTGGGCGATCTGTCGAAATCCATCGCCCGCCGCGGGATCGAGCTGTCGGACGTGGCCCCGATGCGCCTGACCTCCTCGGTCGCGCGCATGGGCCGCGCCGCCCAGCGCCAGGTGTCGGAAAGCCTCGACGCCTTCATCTCGCGCGATGTCGACGCCGCCACCGCCGTCTGGCGCCGCGACGTGGAGATCGACGAGCTTTACAACGCGCTGTTCCGCGAGCTGATCACCTACATGATGGAAGATCCGCGCACGATCACCGCGGGCTCCCACTACCTGTTCATCGCCAAGAACATCGAGCGGGCCGGCGACCACGCGACCCACGTGGCCGAGCTGACCCATTACCTGGTGACCGGCGAGCCGCTGGGCATCGACCGTCCCCGCGGCGCCCCCGCGCGGGCGCCGAAGACCGAGGGCGACGCCTGACGCCGTCCCCTCGCGCCGCGCGCGGCCCCCGGCCCCGGCCGGGTCCCGCACCCCGCCCCGGGGGCCCGCGCCACGCCATCCGTCCGCAAGAGAGAGAACAGACATGTCCGCCCGCATCCTGGTGATCGAGGACGAGGAAGCGCTGTGCGCGCTGCTCGAATACAACCTGTCCAAGGAAGGCTACGCCGTCTCGCTGCAAAGCGACGGCGACGAGGCGCTGATCTCGGTCGAGGAGGAGAAGCCCGACCTGATCCTGCTGGACTGGATGCTGCCCAACGTCTCGGGGATCGAGATCTGCCGCCAGGTCCGCGCCCGCTCCGAGCTGCGCGAGATCCCGATCATCATGCTCACCGCCCGCGGGGAAGAGGACGACCGGATCCGGGGCCTCGAGACCGGGGCGGACGACTACCTGACCAAGCCCTTCTCGATGTCCGAGCTGACGGCGCGCATCCGCGCGGTGCTGCGCCGGGCGCGCCCGACCCTGGCCGGGGACGTGGCGACCTTCGGGGACCTGTCGCTGGACCGCCAGGCCCACCGCGTGCGCCGCGGAGAGCGGGACCTGCATCTCGGCCCGACCGAGTTCAAGCTGCTCGACGTGCTGATGCAGCGCCCGGGGCGGGTCTTCTCGCGCGAGCAGCTGCTGGACCTGGTGTGGGGCCGCGACGTCTACGTGGAGATCCGCACGGTGGACGTGCATGTCGGCCGCCTGCGCAAGGCGCTGAACCGGCGCGGCGACAAGGACCCCATCCGCACCGTGCGCTCGGCGGGCTATGCGCTGGATGAGACATATCCCCAGGCCGTGGGCGCGTGATCGTGGGGGGGGGGGGGGGGGGGGGGGGGGGGGGGGGGGGGGGGGGGGGGGGGGGGGGGGGGGGGGGGGGGGGGGGGG